>VBEJ01000019.1 GCA_005882985.1 Chloroflexota bacterium | reverse complement strand
CGCGCCGACCCGAGCGCGTCAGCCACCTGGTGCTCAGAGACCCGTGGGCGTCGGGCCCCGACATGTATCAAATGTTCCCAGGAAACGGTGTTCTCTTCGCGATGCGCCCGTTTGCAGAACAACAGTGGGACCTTGTCTGCATCAACATCGCGGCTGTGGGTTTCGGGTTGGCTGACAGTGACGTATCGAAGGAGTACGCGGCGGCGATCCGATCGGGAATCACGCCGGCTACCTGGGTAGCGCATTCGGAGGCGAGCGACGAGATCGACATCACGGACCTCCTCGAGGCAGTGAGCGTGCCGACTCTCGTCGTCCTGGACACCGCTCTTCCAGGCAGGCCACCCAACGCGATTGGAGAATGGGGCGCTCCCGTGAAGGGAGTAGCCGCGGCGATCCCCGATGCGCGCCTCGTGAGCACCGGCGACCTGGGCGCCGCTGTAAGCGAGTTCGTCCAGGGGAGCTCGCAAGCACCCGCGGCCGCCCGCGCCGCCAGATCGCCGGGCGGGCTCCAGACCATCCTCTTCACCGACGTCGAGGGCTCAACCGCGTTTACGGACCGTATGGGCGACGCCGCTCCGCGCAATGTGCTGCGCGAACACGAGCGGATCACGCGTGAGGCGCTGAACGCGCATGGAGGCAGCGAGGTGAAGACAATCGGCGACGGCTTCATGGCCTCGTTCAGCTCGGCAACACGGGCGCTCGCTTGCGCGATCGCGATCCAGCGCGCGTTCGCGGACAGCGATATCCGCGTTCGTATTGGCCTCAACGCCGGCGAGCCGATCGCTGAAGACGACCCGGGCGGACGAAGCGATCTCTACGGGACCGCCGTCATCGTCGCCGCTCGCATCGCCGCGCAGGCCCAGGGCGGCGAGGTCCTCGTGTCGGACGTCGTGCGACAGCTCGTCGCCGGCAAGGGCTTTCTGTTCAACGACCGCGGAGACCATGCCCTCAAAGGCTTCGAAGACCCGGTTCGCGTCTTCGAGGTACGCTGGCGGGAGGACTGATGCGCCTTCTGGACGGGGACCTCCAGCCACTCGTCGACGACGTCACGACGGCCTCCGATCACGTCCGCATCCTCCTCCTGACTTCGCCTACCTGAGAGATGTGCCTGGCCGGCGCCTCCGGTGCGGGGGCGGAGCTCCTGGCGGCCATGCCTACAGCAGATCTGCGTGCTTACTACGTCTGGGTGCCTATGCTGCCTTCCGACGACAGGAATGCAGTCCTCGCGGCTGCCCATCGATTGAGCGCGCCGGGCGCGGCCCACTACTGGGACTCGGGGCGCGATCTTTCGAGACGAATGGCAACGACACTCGGCATCGACACGAGGTGCAGCGCTGCCCAGGGCGACGAGTCGCCGTTCGCTTGGGACGTCTACCTCGCTTATCGGCGCGGCAATAGGGATATCGCGCACCCGGACTTCTGGATGCACCAGCTCGCTGTGGAACACGCGCCTCGCCTTGAGTTGAGAGGGTGGCGTACGCAGGTCGAACAGCTGGTTTCAGAATTCCGGTAACCTTACTCGCGAAAGAACCGGAAACAAAACACGAAAATACAAAACGAACTTCGCCCCTACAAAATATGAAACCGCTCCGGTGGCCAATACACAACCCATGCCCGGGCACGAATATCTTCGCGGCTGAATGGCCCGAGCGTACGGCTGTCCGTGCTTTCTTCTGCGTTATCGCCGAGGAGCCAGAATTCGTCCGGCGCCAGCCCCTCCTGCTCGGCCACACGCTTGATCAAGCGGACACCCGGCGGCGCCGGATGCCGCGCGAGAACGACGTCACCCAGGCGCGGCCCGTCAAGGCGATAGGCGAGGCGGTCGAACAGAACACGCTCGCCCGGCGAAAGCGCTGGAAGCATACTGCGCCCGGCGATGCGGACCCTTCGCGCCGTCAGAAAAGCGGCGAATTGATACAGGACCGGTATGCGGAGAAAAGTCCGGAGCAGCGGCGGGGTCTTTCGGTTCATGTGCGGAACGTTGTAGATTTTAGCGCGGACTCTCAAACACAGAAGGAGGATTACCCCGTGCTGCTCCGCAACGCTTTCGCCCTGCTCAACCGTCTCCTGCCCACTGAAGAGGCGTTCGCCCACTGCGACATCCCCTGCGGTATCTACGATACGCACCTCATGCAGCTGGCTGCACTCTCCGTGGTCCGCATGAACCAGCTCATCAACGATCTCGCTCCACCAGCCTCGATGGAGAAGGCCGACCGCGATAAGTACATGCACGCGCTCGTCCGCTACACGCAGGTCAAAGAGGAGCACGCCGAGATCGTCAAGCGAGAGGCGCGCATCATCCGCGGCGACTTCTTCAAGCCCGACAACAGCCCGGCGAACCTCGGCGAGCTAACCGATGGCATCATGAAGACCGCCTCCAAGGCCCGCCAGAACGTCGACATCGATGCCGCGAACGAGCTACTGAACCTGACGCAGCAGTTCGCCGAGGCCTTCTGGAAGGCGAAAGGTGTCGAGACGAAGCGGCAGCCCTCAAACCAGGCCGCCGGCGGCGAGTACGTGGTACCCGCGAACTAGGCCGCTGAATTGAAACGCTGTTCGACCGCGCAAGGCGGCGCGACTCTAGGCACGTTTCAACAAGGCGCGAAATGTAACTAAGTTGAGTCGCTCCTCCCTCATGTTCGAGCGCTGGCCGCGCTTCGCACACCGCCATGCGCGGCTGGTGGTGGTCGGCGCGGTGGCCGTTCTCGTGCCTCTGGCCGTCCTCTGGTCGCTCGCGGCCGGCGAATACGGCTCCTCGTTTAGCGTCCCGGGCTCGGAGGCGCAGCAGCTCTTCGATGCGCTGCGCAATCGCCTCCCGTCGAACGCCGGAGACCAGGTAACGGTGGTCGTAAAGCCGGCTGGCGGCCTAGATGACCCGGCGGCGAAGGCGCAGGTCGAAACACTACGCGGCAAGCTGGTTAAGCTGCCCGAAGTTGTCGGCGTCTCGTCGCCATATGAGGCCCAGGGCGCCATCTCGAAAGACGGTACCATCGCCCGCATCATCGTCCAGTACGACAAGCAGGCCTCCCAAGTAGATAAATCCGCCGCGACGGCCTTGATTGACCTCGCGAAGAAGGAGTCGGTGCCTGGTTTCCAGGTGGACGCCGAAGGCTCAGTGGTCCGCCTGGCCGAGCGTGAGCCGCCGGGCAGCTCAGAGCTCATCGGCATTTCGGCCGCCATCATCATCCTTCTCCTCGCCTTCGGCTCGGTCGTTGCGATGGGTCTGCTCATTGTGACGGCTTTGATTGGCCTCAGTTCGGGCTTCTTCCTGGTCGGCCTGGCCTCCCGGTTCATCAACATGCCGTCGTTCGCGCCGCAGTTCATCGCGATGATTGGCATTGGTGTCGGCATCGACTACGCCCTGCTCGTTGTGAGCCGTTACCGCGAAGAGGTCGGCCGGGGCTCTTCTCGCGAAGACGCGACGGCTAGGGCGATCAGCACGGCCGGGCGCTCGGTGTTCCTCGCCGGTGGCACTGTTGTCATAGCGCTACTCGGCCTATGGGCGTCGGGCATCGAAGCGATCGGCTGGCTGGGGACGGCCGGCGCTGTCGTCGTCGGAATTATGGTGGCCGTTGCGGTCTTGATACTGCCGGCGCTGCTTCAGTTCGTCGGGCCGTACCTGGACCGCTGGCGAATGCCGGGCGTAGGCGCCCCTTCGGCGGACAGCACCTCGGGCATCGCGTATCGGTGGAGCCGGCTCGTCCAGCGTTACCCGCTGGTCTGCCTGGTCTTATCGCTCGGATTGCTTCTTCTGCTCGCCGCGCCGGTGCTCGATCTTCAGCTTGGTACGTCGGACTCCGGCAACAATCCGACGACTTTCACCTCACGACGTGCCTATGACTTAATAACCGAGGGCTTCGGCCCCGGGGCGAATGGCCCCGTGCTTGTAGGTCTCATCATCGACAACCCGGCGGCCATCGGGAAGGTGCAGGCCCTCCCGGCGTCGCTCTCAAATTTCAACAATGTTCAGCAGGTCTCGGCGCCTCGCTTCAACGAAGACAAAAGCGCCGCGGTGATCACCGTCCTGCCGAAATCCTCTCCGCAGGACCCGACGACCGTCGATCTGATCCACGACCTGCGCGATAACCTCCGTGCAACGTTCCGTGACACCGGGGCCACGCCGCTGGTGGGCGGCTCGACCGCGCTCTTCATCGACGTCGGCCAGCAGCAGTCGGCGCGCCTGCCCTGGTTTCTTGCCGGCGTTCTCGCGCTCAGCTTCCTGCTGCTGATGGCGGTGTTCCGGTCGCTGCTAGTCCCCGTCAAGGCCGTGTTTATGAACCTCCTCTCTATCGGCGGTTCGTTCGGAGTGCTCGTAGCGGTATTTCAATGGGGCTCGCTCGCCGGGGTGATCGGGGTTGATAAGAAGGGCCCGGTTGAGGCATTCCTGCCGATGCTGCTCTTCGCGGTGTTATTCGGGCTTTCGATGGACTACGAGGTGTTTCTCGTTAGCCGCATCCGCGAGGAGTACGTAGACTCCGGCGATAACTCCGAGGCAGTGGCGCGAGGCCTCTCGGTAACCAGCCGCGTGATTACCGCGGCGGCGGCGATCATGGTCGCCGTTTTCGGCGCCTTCGCGCTAAGCGATCAGCGAGTCGTGAAGGAGTTTGGCGTAGGGCTCGCCTGTGCCATCTTCATCGACGCTACGGTGGTGCGTCTGGTGCTGGTTCCCTCCCTGATGCAACTAGCAGGCCGCTGGAACTGGTGGATGCCCGGCCGGCTGGACCGGCTCGTGCCCCGCATCGGCGCCGAGCCAGCAGGCAGCGCGCGCCGCGCGCCCGCTGGGCGACCCGAAGCGAAGCCGGAGGCGCCCTAAGCGCTCGTATCCGTTTTGCAGGCTTGCAGGTCTGTCGGTTTGTACTGAGGGAACTGCGGGTGACGCCTCGCCTCGTGATTTCTTTCACCAATGCGGCAACTGACGTAGTATAGGGGCGGACGCAAACGCCATGTTCGGACGCGGCATCGCCAAGGGACTAATGGTCACGCTTCGCTACCTGGTG
>VBEJ01000052.1 GCA_005882985.1 Chloroflexota bacterium | reverse complement strand
AGCATCGCCCCCTGCTTCGCCACCCCCGAATACACCCGAAAGTACACCAACCGCCCGACATACGGATCCGCGACAACCTTGAACGCCAGCGCCGAAAACGGCTCGTCCTCCCGCGGCTCACGAGTATTCGTTTCCCCATTTTTGGGATTCGTTCCCGTGACAGCCGGCACCTCGAACGGCGACGGCAGGTACTCGACGATCGCGTCGAGCAGCGGGTGGATGCCTTTGTTCTTGAGCGCGGCACCGCAGAGGATCGGGTTAACGAGGCCGGCGACAGTTGCGCGGCGGATCGCCATCTTCATCTCTTTGGGCGTCACGGTGTGGTGCTCGACGTAGCTGATGAGCATCTGGTCGTCGACTTCGGCGATCGCCTCGAGCAACTCCTCGCGGCGTCTCTTCGCCTCTTCCTGGTACTGTTCATGGATCGGTTGCGGCGTCGGCGCCTCGTCGCCTTCGCCGAAGAACAGGGCGGTCTCCTCGACTAGGTCGATCACGCCCTGGAACTTGTCTTCCTGTCCCATCGGTATCTGGATTGGCACCGGGCGGGCGACGAGACGCTCGCGGATCATGTCCACGGCGTTCCAGAAGTCTGCGCCGACGCGGTCCATCTTGTTGATGAAGCCGATGCGCGGAATGTGATATCGGTCGGCCTGGCGCCAGACAGTCTCCGACTGGCTCTGCACTCCGGCCACGGCATCGAAGACAACAACGCCTCCGTCCAGTACACGGAGGCTGCGCTCGACCTCGACCGTGAAGTCTACGTGGCCGGGCGTGTCGACGATGTTGATCGTGAAGTCCTTCCAGGCCGTGGTCGTCGCCGCGGCGGTGATGGTGATTCCCCGCTCCCGCTCCTGCGCCATCCAGTCCATGACGGCAGTACCGGAATCGACCTCGCCGATCTTGTAAGTGATCCCCGTGTAATAGAGGATCCGCTCGGTGACGGTCGTCTTACCGGCGTCGATGTGCGCGATGATACCAATATTGCGCACCCGTTCGCTGGGCACACTTGTTTTCGTAGTGCTTGCTGTTTGAACCATCTCCCACTTCCCGGGGCGGGAACTACTTAACCATGGCCGTTGCGGGCTCGAGACTACCAACGATAGTGAACGAAGGCCTTGTTCGCCTCCGCCATCTTGTGAGTGTCGTCCCGCTTCTTGATCGCTGAACCCTGCTCCCTATAAGCGTCAACCAGTTCGGCCGCCAGGCGCTCTGACATCGGCCGGCCGACGCGTGACCGCGCGGCGCCGAGCAGCCAGCGCATGGCGAGCGAGATCTGGCGTGCCGGGCGGACCTCCAGCGGAATCTGGTAGGTCGCACCACCTACTCGCCTGGGCCGCACTTCGAGCACCGGCATGACGTTGCGCATCGCCTTCTCGAAGACGGCGCGCGGGTCTTCCTTGGTCCGCTCTCCGATATCGTCGAGTGCGTGGTAGACGATGCGTTCGGCGACGCCCTTCTTGCCGTTCTTCATTATTTTGTTGATCATCGTCTGCACCCACACGCTGTTGTACTTTGCGTCGGGCGGCGTTCGATGACGAATTACCTTACCGCGTCGCGGCATGAAATGCTCCTCGGGACTAGCGGCCTTCGGCCTTGCGGGTCCCGTACTTGCTACGCTGCTGGTTACGTCCCTGGACGCCGACAGCGTCCAGAGCGCCGCGAATGATGTGATAGCGGACGCCCGGCAGGTCCCGCACTCGCCCACCTCGAATAAGAACGACCGAGTGCTCCTGAAGGGTATGTCCTTCGCCGGGGATGTAGGCGGTGACCTCGATGCCGTTCGTCAGTCGCACACGAGCGACCTTGCGAAGCGCGGAGTTCGGCTTCTTGGGTGTCTGCGTACGTACGTTTGTGCAGACCCCGCGCTTCTGGGGGTTGCCCTCGCCGCGGGCCATGCGGTTCTTCAGCGCGTTGAAGCGGAAACGCAGAGCCGGCGCCTTCGTCTTGCGGGCGAAGGGCTTGCGTCCCTTTCGTACGAGCTGGTTTGTCGTTGGCACTTGCGTTCCTGTTTAGTTCCTCTTATGCGCCTGGCTCAGGCGGCGCTTGCAAACAAAAGGCCGAAAGTCCTCGTCCTCGCTATCGAAGACCGGGTCTTCCGACCACAGAGATTAACGCACGACCGGCATGCCGCGCGCCAAATGGTAAGAATAGCAGCGGTTTGGGGTGATGTCAACTGCACGGACGAGTAGTGGCCTTGCTATACCCCGGCGTACGAGTGCAGGCCTGAAACCCAGAGGTTCACGGCAAAGTAGGTGAACATCACAGCGCCGAACCCCGCGATCAGCACGACCGCCGACCGCGTGCCGGACCAGTTACGCAGGCCGCGCATGTGCAAGTAGATGCCGTAGATGAGCCAAGTGACAAGGGCGGACGTCTCTTTCGGGTCCCAGCCCCAGTAGCGGCCCCAGGCCGAGTTCGCCCAGTAGGCGCCGAGGGCGATGCCGATTGCGAGCAGCGGGAAGCCCAGCATGACGGAGCGGTAGGCGATGTCGTCCAGCGTTTGACCGTCGGGTAGACGCGCAAATCGGTTGCCCTTCCCCTGTGCCAGGTACAGGACGGCGGCGGCGAATGAAACGCTGAGCGCGCTGTAGGCGAGGATCATAGCGGCTACGTGGACCGCCAAGAGGTCCGCATTCTGAAGCGCCGGCACGAGAGGTCGGACTTCCGAAGGGAAGAATGCGGCCGTGAGCACGAGCATCGTGAAGACCACCGGCAGGGTAAGAGCGCCGAGGACCCTGGCAGACTGCGCGTGGTCATCATCTTGGTAAAACCGCTCGAACCCGGCGTAGAAGACCGTTATGCCGGCAGCAAACGCGATCGTGAACTCGTACATGTTCGACCAGGGGGCGTGGTGTACGGCCAGCCAGCGGGCGATTAGCGAGACGACAAACGCCCCCAGCGCTGTCCAGACCGCGAATCGAGCATAGAGAGAGAGCGAGGCGGGGAATCTGGAAGCGCCGCCGTTCCGTTCGAGCGTGGCGACGACTGGACCCTCTCCGGTCTCCGTGCTTAGGCGTCTCATCACGAGCCGCACGCCGAGAAGATGCGCCCAAAAGCAGAGGGATGCTACCCCAGTCGCCGCGATCGCCATCAAGAAGGCGACGCGCGAGACCTCTTCCATCAGCCCCAGCTTATGCGGCGAAACGCCTCGGCAAGCTTGTAGCCGGGCTCTTTGCCGACCTCTGCCATGCGAGCCCGAAGCCGCTTCTGAAGTTCCTTGGGCGGCGCCTGGCCGATCTGGCTTTTGTGCTCTCTCAACGCCTCGATCTTCTTGCCGAGGAATTTGCTCACGTCCACGTAGTAGTCAGGCTGGTCTGTACCTGCGAGAAGCACCTCGTTCACGCGATGCACCTCCAAGCCCTCTTCAAGGTGCTCAGGAAAGCCCAGTGGGTTGCGCGCGAGCGGGTAGACGGCGTCGAGCGCCGCCTGGCCGGTGAGGCGGTGATCCCGGTGGTTGAAGCCGCGCCGGAAGGGATCCCAAGTGACGACGAGGTCGGGCTTGATACGGCGGATTTCTCGCACCAGCTTTCCTCGCAGCTCGACCGTGTCTTCAACGTAGCCATCCGGGATGCGGAGGAATGTGCAATCGCGTACACCGAGAGCTTTGGCGGCGGCACGTTGCTCCTTCTCGCGAATGGCGAGCAGCTTCTTCCGGGTCATGCCTTCTTCCTTGCTGCCCATGTCGCCGCTGGTCGTGAGCACGTAGTCGACGGTCCAGCCTTCACTGCACCAGCGTGCGACGGTGCCACCGCAAAGGAATTCGGCGTCGTCGGGATGGGCGACGATGACGAGAGCGTGGCGCGGGCCGTCCGCACCGTCCTTCGACTGCGGGTCGGATCGCTTTCGCTTCGGCTTCTTGTCGGCGCGTGGGCTCACAATTCGCGATTATAGCAGCGGGAGGGAGTAAGGTAATGCGCCGCATGGACGAGGTCGTGGTAAACGTCCTCGACGCGGGCGGCGACGTCGGACCAGCGGAAGCGCTCGGCGGCGGCGCGGGCTTCCCGGCCGAGATTGCGGCGGAGCGGCTCGTTATTCAGCAGCAACTCGAGCCGCTCAGCGAACGGCTCGGGGCAGAGCCACGGCACGAGGTATCCCGTCTGCCCATCCTGAACCGTCTCCCGCAGGCCGCCAACGCGCGACGCGATAACGGGCACGCCGCAGGCCATGGCCTCCACTGCAACGAGCCCGAAGCTCTCGTAGTAGGAGGGCACCACACAGACGTCAGCGGCGTTGTAGTAGAGCGGCAGATCTCTGTGCGGGACCGCATCCAGGAACGTCGCCTTATCGGCGATGTGCAATGCTGTAGCGAGCGCTGACAGTTCGCTCTTTCGCGCAAGGTCTTTGCCGTCGCCGCCGATGACAAGCACCCGGAACTCGCCGTCAAGGTGTGAGACCGCTCGCAAGAGAACATCAATGCCCTTCAGCGGCTCGATCCTGCCGACGAAGAGCACGACGCGTTCCTTGGGCGGAATGCCAAGCCGCCGGCGGACGCGCAAGCGACCGAGCGGGCGGAAGCGTTCGATGTCGACGCCACATGGCACAACACTGACGAGCGGGGCAGGTACTCCATATAGGCTTTGGAGCATGTCTTGCTCACCCTGGCTTGCGCATATGACACGGTCGACGCCCTGCGCGATAAGACGCTCGCCGTCTATGCGGTACTCGGGCTCCCGCTGATCGAGGTGATGGCGGTTCTTCACCTCGCCCAAGGTGTGGAACATGATGACGTGCGGCACCTGCCATTTCGTTTTTAGCGCCTGCCCCACCCAGCCGGAGAGCCAGTAGTGGCTATGAACGAGGTCGTATGAACGGCCTTCGCGTCGCTGGAAAGCGAGCACTCCGTCCCTGAACTCGGGGAGGAAGCGCCGCAGCGAATCCTTGCCTGCGCCGAGCGGCCCTGCCTTGATCTGAATCACGCGGGTGCGCTCGTCGATGATGGTAATCTCGGGGGGATCTGGATCGGTCCGCCGGGTGAAGATGTCCATGGTATGGGCCCGGCGCCCCATCTCGTGGCTGAGCTGGCGGATGTATACGTTCATGCCGCCGCTGTCCCGAGTGCCGGGGCGGGCGAGGGGCGAAGTGTGGACGGAGACGACCGCTATGTTGCACATAGGTCAATCAATAATATTACGTCCGTCAAGGGGTTGCCGATCATACGCGGCAAACCTTCATTTCCCCTGCACGAGCGCCATGAATTCGGCGCGGGTAACGCCGCGACGCCGAAAGCCTCCGCGAATGGCTGATGTGATCATCACGGTGCCCGGCTTCTGGACGCCGCGCATCGTCAGGCAGAGGTGTTCCGCCTCGATGACGACTGCGGCGCCATCGGGCGAAAGTCCCTGCATGAGAGTATCCGCGATCTGGCTGGTCAATCGCTCCTGCATCTGCGGGCGGCGGGCGAGGATATCGACGGCGCGCGCGATCTTGCTCACCCCGACGATGCGCCCCTCCGGCACGTAGCCGACGTGCGCCTGGCCGTGGAAGGGCAGGAAATGATGCTCGCAAAGACTGTAGAACGGGATGTTCTTGAGAACGACCATCTCTTTGTGCGACTCCTCGAACCCAGTGGAAAGGACCTCCAGCGGGTCCTCGAAGAGCCCGGAGAACAGCTCCCCGTACATTTCGGCGATGCGCTCGGGAGTGCGGAGGAGCCCTTCGCGCACCTGATCTTCGCCGATGGCGTCAATGATCTCGCGTACGGCGCCGACGATGCGTTGCTGGTCCATTCCGGCGGTTGTGGCTCTCATCTCTGGCTAACGGTCCTCCCAGGGGCGTGCCCGTATTGTAGCAGGCAAAATGAGTGCTCAGTGATCGGTGCAGGATAGCAAGTGGAGCGCGAACGCGGTCCTGCGTCGCGGGCGTTAAGGGGATGCTGCCTCGGCCTCTCGCTCGACCTTCTCTTCGGTCGCCGGAAGGCCGATGCTCTCGCCGCGTTCGGGGTCGAACGTATGCAGGCGCTCAAAGTCCATCGCCACGCGGATGGTTTGCCCAGGCCGAGCATCCGTGCGCGGATCGACTCGGGCGAGGAACTGCTTGCCGTCGCGGGACAGATAGAGGATCTCTTCGTTGCCGAGCGACTCGGTGACTTCGACTTCCCCCTCCACGATTTCGCTGCGGATGCCCATCGGAGTGAAGTCGGCGGAGTGAATGTTCTCGGGACGGATGCCAAGCGTCACTTTTCCCCCCAGATAAGCCGACAGTTGCTTCTCTTTCTCCTTGGCGACAGGCAGTTTGAAGCTACCCGTGTCAATGGCGAGCGCACCCTCCTCCTGGACGACCGTCCCGTCGAAGAAGTTCATAGCCGGGCTACCGATAAACCCCGCAACGAAGAGATTACGCGGACGGTCATAAAGCTCCTGAGGAGTACCCACCTGCTGGATCGTACCCTGGTTCATTACGACGATCCGGGTGGCCATCGTCATTGCCTCGACTTGATCGTGGGTGACGTAGATGAACGTCGTCCCGAGCCGAAGGTGCAGCTTGCTGATCTCGGCCCGCGTTTGCACGCGGAGCTTCGCGTCGAGATTCGAAAGCGGCTCGTCGAACAAGAAGACGGCTGGATCACGCACGATTGCGCGGCCGAGGGCCACGCGCTGACGCTGGCCGCCGGAGAGCGCCCTCGGCTTGCGCTTGAGGAAGCCTTCGATCCCCAGAATGCGGGCGGCTTCGTCCACCCGCCTGCGAATTTCCTCCTTCGGCAGTTTGCGCAACGTAAGACCAAAGGCCATGTTGTCGTAGACAGTCATGTGCGGATAAAGGGCGTAGGACTGGAAGACCATCGCGATGTCACGGTCCTTGGGCGGAATGTTATTTACCAGCCGGTCGCCAATGAAGATGCGACCTTCGGTTATCTCCTCAAGGCCGGCCAGGAGCCTCAACGCGGTCGATTTTCCCGACCCGGAAGGGCCGACGAGCACGAGGAACTCCTTGTCCGGGACGACGAGATTGAGGTCGTTGACGGCGGGCAGCCCGCTGTCAAATCGTTTGGTCACTTTATCGAACGTGACGCTGGCCATTCGACGCTTAGCCCTTCACTGAGCCGGCCAAGATGCCCTGCACGAAGTACCGCTGGAGGGCGAAGAAGACGACGAGGGGCAGCGCCATCGAAATGAACGCAGCCGCGGTCAGCAACTGGTAGGACGTGCCAAATGAGCTCACCAGGTTTGTGATCGTCAAAGTCATCGGCGCGCGGTCGGGATCGCCCAGGAAGATCAAGGCAACTAGGAGGTCATTCCAGACCCAGAGAAACTGGAATATGGCGAGGGCAGCGATGGCGGGCATCGAGAGCGGCAGGACGATTCGGCGAAACACTTTGAAGTCGGAGGCACCATCGAGGTAGGCCGACTCGAAAAGATCCCTCGGCAGCCCGCCGAAGAAGTTCCTCAGAAGGTATACAGCGAAAGGCAGACCGTATGCCGTGTGCGCTACCCAGATGCCTGCATAGCTATTGGTGCCAAACCACCTGCCACCAAGCAGCGGCACATCGTGACCCAGGAAGCCGAACCATTCGTTCAGGCTTACATAGAGCTTCAAAACCGGTATCAGAGTCATTTGCAGAGGCACTACCAGCAGTCCGACCATCACCAGAAACAGAAAATTGCGAAGAGGGAATTTCATCCAGGCGAAGGCGTAGGCAGCAAACGCCGCCACCAGAATCGTGAGTAAAGTGCTTGGTATTGTGATGATCAGGCTGTTAAGGAATGAGCGCGCCATGCCATTCTGATCAAGTACGGTCTCATAGTTGTCGAGCGTGAGGGAAAACGGGTCCTTGATCGCGTTCCACCATCCCGACGTAACGACCAAGCCGGGATCCCGGAAGGAGCTCACCAGCAGGGCGATTGTAGGGATACTCCAGAGGGCCACCAGGCCGATGATGCTAAGGTGCAGCGGCAGGCGGCCGGCCACCCTCCGTACGGTCGCGCCAAACTGAAGGCCAACCGGCCGTGCTCTGACCGCCGTTTCGCCGGAGGCCGTCGGGTTGGGCCGCGCCATCAGCGCGTCTCCTCCTGGAACTGAAAGCGCCGGATGCTGATCACCATGATCGGAACGACCCAGAGAAGCAAGACGACCGCCACGGCAGCTCCAATCTCCGGGTTATTGAAGAGGAATGCTTCCTTGTAGAAGAGCGTGGCGACGACGTCCGTTTTGAACTTTCCCGCAGTCATCACCCAGACAAGATCGAATTTCTTGAGGGCCTGGATGACAAGCGTGGTGGCGACGACGGCAATGGTGGGAGACAGGTTTGGGATTATGATCCGCCGGAAGATCTGCCACTCGTTGGCTCCATCGACGCGAGCCGCCTCGAGAATGTCCGTAGAAATTCCCTTGAGACCCGCGGAGAGAACGACCATGGCAAATCCGGTCCACATCCACACGCCTACGAAGACGAGCGCGAAGTTATTGATCTGGATCGGGTGGGGTAGGCTATCAGGCCCGGCGTGTGTGAAAGGCGTTTGCGGAGCGCCCGTGTCCTGGAGCCAGCGTGTCGGTTCGCCGCCGACCTCCTTCAGAACGGCGTTTATCGTGCCGATGCCGGGGTTGAATTCGTACATGAACCGCCAGATCACCGACGCTGCCACAAAGGAGATCGCCATCGGGATAAAGATCGCTGACTTGGCGACCGCCTCGTAGCGGACGCGCGCGGCCAGTACCGCGATTACCAGACCGAGGGCGACCGTGATGGTGGTAAAGACCGTGAGCCACATCAGGTTGTTGAGCAGCGCCGAATGCGTGTCGGCGACGAGTGGCTGCGGATTGTCGACGATGAACCGGTAGTTATCGAGCGTAAAGCCGATGAAAGCGTCGGAGCCTTTGGGGAGGAAGCTCCGTCGAATGGTATCGATGGTTGGATAGAGGAGGAAAATCCCGGAGAGCAGCAGGGCAGGCGACAGCCAAAGCCAGGGCACCCACCATTTGCGGCCGACCAATCTAACCAACCATGGGCAAGACAGCCGATAACGGAGCCGGTAGCCGGCCCGTCGCGTCTTCCGTTCTCACGTTCGCCCTGCTACGGACTTGCCCCCGCGGGGAAGGCAGCGTCGATTCCGCTCAAGATCTCATCCAGGTCGCCACCGCTCAGATAGCTGAGAACGCCGGTGAAAACTGCGCCGTTATCGCCGCCGACCCCCGACGGCATGGCGTCATCGGCGTCGAATCGGAAGGTCGTGCTGGGGTCGGTGAGCTGTTGGGCAATCCGGCGGTCCAGGTCGGTGGGGTACGCGGCGACGTCGAGTTTCTTGTTCAGCGAGGTAAAGCCTCCGCGCTTAACCCAGACCTCCTGAGACTGAGGGCCGGCCATCCATTCGGCGAATGAACAGGTCGCCGGATCGCTGTTGAACAGCATCATGACGTTGGCGTCACCCGTCGCACCACCACCGGGGAACGGGAAGAAGTCGAAGTCGGTCCCAGCCTTGAGGCCCGGCGGAAACCCGAGCGCAGTGTCCGTGATGAAACCAGAGTTGAAGCTTCCGAGGTAATGCATGGCGGCCTGCGGAGGCTGGGAAACCATAGGAATGGAGCCTTCCGAGAACTTCGTTGTCAGCGCGCGCTGGACACCACCAAGGACGTAACGCGGCTCGAGCACGATCTTCCCGAAGTTCTCCCAGGCCTCCTTGATCTTCGGGTCGTTGTACGGAATCTTGTGGGCGACCCAGTCGTCGTAAACATCGGGCCCGGATTCACCCAGCACGATCTGTTGGATCCAGTCGGAACCGGGGAACCCGCTGCCTCCGCCGGCCTCCTCGGCATCTGACCACGGGAAGACGTCATGCTTGCCGGCGTCCTTATCAGCCGCAATCTGTTCGGTAAGAGTGAGTAGGTCCTGGAAGGTGCTGTCAGCCGTCAGCGGCTTGTAGCCGTTCTCCTGGAAGAATTTGGGGTTGTACCAGATGGTGCCCTTGTTCCCCGCCTTCATCAAGACGCCGTAGAGCTTACCATCGACAGTCCCCAGGTCGACAATTTGCTGAGCGTATTCGGCCTTTACCTTGTCTTCCAGGCCGGGACACCCGGACAGCGGCGTCAGCTTGCCTTCCCGCGCGAGGTCCTGAAATACTCCGAGCGAGGCTGGAAGAGCTACGTTCGGGGGGTTACCCCCGGCCACACGCGTCGTCAAAATCGAATTGATGTCACGCGAGCCGGTGAACTTCACGTCGGCGCCGGTGTCGGTCTTCCACTGCTGGATCATCGCTTCGAAGTCGGCCTGCTCCTCGGAGCCCCAGATGCCCAGCACATCGACGGACTTGCCGGACAGATTGGCCGAACCGCCACTGGGAGTGGTGGTGGTGCCGGTCTTTTCATCGTCGCCACCGCAGGCGGCGGCGATCAGTAATGACAGCGCGGCACCGA
Organism: Chloroflexota bacterium; assembly: GCA_005882985.1. Lineage (GTDB taxonomy): Bacteria > Chloroflexota > Dehalococcoidia > SM23-28-2 > RBG-16-64-32 > CF-163. Next base: position 9,027 of record VBEJ01000052.1, on the reverse strand, counting down.
TGCAGAGAAATACGAAGCGGGTGCGGACGAGAGCGAACATACACTACCTCCTCAAGGTCTAGACCTTGACGCCCCGCGGGTGTGCACCCGCGCCTAATATACCACTAGCAAGACTGCTTAGTGGTGTTGGCGAGTGATCTAGAGGCCCATTGCCTGTTCGATAGCCTCGATGCGCGGCTCCACTTCGCGGATTTCGCTCTCGATGCCGAGGGCGGTCTCGGGGTCCTTAAGACCGTGGCCGGTGATAACGCAGACGATGGTCGACTCTGCTAAGGAGCGACCGCCGCTTGGCCCTACAGGCTGACGAGCGTATTTGAGGAGTCCGGCGACGCAGGCGGCAGAGGCTGGCTCGCAGAAGATGCCTTCCTCCCGCGCGAGAAGGCGGTAGGCTTCGAGGATCTCGTCGTCGCTGACCGACTTGATCTCGCCGCTGGATTCATCGCGGGCGGCTTCGGCGAGGCGCCAGCTGGCCGGGTTGCCAATGCGGATAGCCGAGGCGACGCTCTGCGGGTCGGCTACAGACTTACCCTCAACGATGGGCGCAGCCCCTTCGGCTTGCCAGCCCATCATGCGCGGCTTTTTCGTGGCAATTTCGGCGCGATAGTATTCGACGAAGCCGCGCCAGTAGGCGGTAATGTTGCCGGCGTTGCCAATGGGGATGAACAGCAGATCGGGTGCATCGCCGATGCTATCGACAATCTCGAAAGCGGCGGTTTTCTGACCTTCGAGGCGATATGGGTTCACGGAGTTGACGAGTGCGACCGGATGTTGTTCGCAGATTAGGCGCGCGAGGCGGAGGGCGTCGTCGAAATTGCCCTGCACGTCGAGGATGCGCGCACCATGGGCCACAGCCTGAGCGAGCTTTCCCTGCGCTATGTTGCCGTGAGGGACGAGGACGTAAGCATCGAGCCCGCAGCGGGCGGCGTAGGCGGCGGCCGAGGCACTCGTGTTGCCGGTGGAGGCGCAGAGGACGGCTTTCGATTCGGATTCAAGCGCCTTCGCTACGGCGACGACCATGCCGCGGTCTTTGAAGGAGCCGGTGGGATTGCACATCTCCAGCTTGAAATACAGCTCCCGGCAGCCGACGCGCTCGTGCAGACGCCGAGAGTGAACGAGCGGCGTGTCGCCCTCGCCCAGCGAGATGAGCGGCGTGTTGGAACCCACGTCCGGGATCCGATCGCCGTAGCGGCGAAGAACGCCCGGATGGCTCGGCGATTCAGTCTCCGCCCTGTAGCTCATCCTGGCTGAGTTCTTTGATTTCCTGCGCAAGCGCCTCATGCTGGCGCCGGCGCTGACGCAGTTGCACCTGGGAGGCGCGCTTAAGCTGTGTCCGCGTGAAGTCGGAAAGCTCGCTAAGCTGACCGGTGAGTCCGACGAGTTCCGCCCCGTGGGCCTGAGTGCGCTGTTCCAGCCGGGCGATGCTCTGGAGGAACTCGTTGAGCCTTTCCGTCACTTCACCGCTCAGCCGCTCGATGAGAAGCAGTCGCTGGGCCAGCTGTTCGCGTTCGAAAGTAGCGCGCTGGAGCAGCTCCCGCGTCTCCTCTGGAAAAGCTGCGATGCTCTCGAGCTTATCGATTCGCTCAATGAGTCTGCGTAAGTGCTCCTGAGTGACCCGAGCCCTCTCGACCTCGGCATCGTCATCTTTGGTGGTCTTTTCAACCTGAGCAACTAATCGGGAGAGGTCTTGGTCGATGCGAAGCGCCGCCTCGTGGGCACGGGTCGTTCGGGTCGACAGGTCCTCTAACTGTCGTTCAAGCGCCTGGTCAGCGAGGTGTCCGCCGGCGACGCCCTCTTCCAAGCGCCGTGATACTTCTTCAAGCATTTGGACCCTGGCTTCAAAGTGCTCGACGGTCTTGGTCAGGCTTGCGGTCTGCTTTGCCAGCTCACCGAGGTCCTGGCGGTCCCGCCCGGATTCGGTCTGTCTCTGCCGAAACATTTCGTCAGTCCGGTTCGCGAGAACGGAGTGGCGGTCCTCGACCTTTCCGATCAGCGTATGGAGCTGGCGAACGTCCTCGCGGAGAGCGGCAAGGGCGGCGGAAGCGGAGCCGGAAACGGAGAACGCTTCGGCCACACGCCGAACGTCGGCTTCGAGTGACCAGACCTGCTTTAGCGCCTGCTCGAGCTCGCCCTCAACCTTGTGGAGACGGGCTTTTGTCTCACGCAGTTCGTTCTCGAGCCACTCGACAGCGCTCTCTGGCTCCTGGTCGCGCGCTTTTACGGCCATGTCAGTCTTCTACTCGCAGGAAGTTACCGACCTGGCGAACGACATCGAGGCTTTCGACTTGCTGGATACTTGTCTGAACGGCAGCCTCTCGCGCGGCGTGAGTCATGATCACAATTTCGGCGGTCTGCGCTTTTTCGTCCGTCTCCTTCTGGATCACAGAGGCTATGCTCACGCCGTTATCGCCGAAGGCCTTGCCGATACCGGCCAGAACCCCGGGACGGTCGGCAACTTCGACTCGTATGTAATAGCGGCTAACGAGCTCTGACATCGGCTTAACCGGTATGTCTGAAGTATAGCGCCAAGGAGAGGGCCGGCCGCCCTGAGCGATTGAGCCAGCGGCATCGAGGACGTCGGCGAGGATGGCGGACGTGGTGGGAAGGGCCCCTGCTCCGGCACCCTGGAATAGAACGCGGCCGGCCAGGTCGCCCTCCACCTGCACAGCGTTCAAGACTCCGTCGACCTTGGCGAGGAGCTCGCCCTGAGGGACGAGCGCAGGGTTCACCCTGGCCTCGATAGCGTTGCCATCTCGGCGGGCGATGGCGAGCAGCTTGATGGCATAGCCTAGCTCAGCGGCGTAACGGAAGTCTCGCGGCGTCAGCCTGGTGATGCCTTCTCGATAAACGTCGTCGGGATGCAGCTTAGTATGGAAGGCCAGACTCGCTAGGATGGCCAGCTTGTAGGCAGCGTCGTGGCCGTCGATGTCATTGGCTGGCTTAGGCTCGGCATAGCCTAGCTGCTGGGCATCTCGTAAGGCTGAGGCGAAGTCGACTCCGCCGCTCATGACCGTAAGAATGTAGTTCGTCGTGCCGTTGATGATCGCGCGGAGGCTACCGATCTCGTTGGCTGAGAGATCACGCTTCAGGGGCGAAATGATGGGTATGCCGCCGCCGACGCTTGCCTCGTAGAAGATTTCCCCGCCGCGCTCGGATGCCAGTGAGAGCAGGCGAGCGCCGTGCTTGGCCATCACTTCCTTGTTGGCGCTGACGACGCGGTGGCCCTTCGCCAGGCTACGCTCGATGTACTCGGTAGCGGGGTGTTCCCCGCCCAGGACTTCGACAACGATATCGCAGTCCGTGGCAAGCGCTTCTTCCGCATCGTCCGTAAGCAGGCCCTCGGGCAAGGTCAACAAACGCGGGCGTTCGAGGTCGCGGACGAGGACTCGGCGGAGGACCAGGGGCACCCCGGCGCGTTGCGCGCATCTGGCAGCCTTTTCCGTTAGAGCGCGAGCAACGCCGCCGCCAACGACGCCTAGCCCGAGGAGCACGATACCTACTTCAGAACGGCCACCCATGGTTTCACGTCGCTTGCTGGACGCGGCTAACGGCGTACTCGATCTTCTTCTGATCGCCGCCCGTCAGACTCATGTCGTCAGTTATTTTGACAGTTGCCTTCTTGCTATCGAGCCATTTCTGATAGGCGTGCGAGGAGATGGCGGGTTTCTGGGAGTCCTCGACCGGCCTGTCGGCCTGCTTCTCCAACACCTGGTAGACGTAGAAATTGCTCTGGCTGGCGAAAGTGGTCAGCTGCCCGGGCTGGAGGGCGAACAATGTATTCTCCAGATCCTGATCGAGCGCGCCTCGAGGCGCCCAACCGGCATCGCCGCCGTTGTCCTTTGCGCCGGTGGCCGTCGACTTATCGGCGGCTATCTGAGCGAAGTCGGCGCCGCCTTCAATTTGCTTCTTGATGGCATCAGCGGTGGTTCGATCAGCGACGGCGATCTGGCGGTAGTGTATGGATTCGGCAACGGCCGGGATCTCTGCCGTAAACTGGGCCTGAAGCTTCGTCTTGAGAGCCGCTGCTTTTGCCATATCCCGGTACTGGCCCTCCGAAATGTTCGTCCGCTGCAGTTCTTCCTGGAAACGTTTGTCAAAATCAGCGGCGTCAGGAGTGATGCTCAGGAGAGTCGCTATCTGGGCTTTGACCTCATCGTCTGTTGCCGTCTGCCCTTTCTCCTCAGCAAAACGAAGGACAATCGCTTCTTCGATGAGCTCGTCGGAAACGGCCCCCAATGCGAGCTGGGGGTTCTGCCCGATCTGCTTCGAGGCGCCGCCAATCTCCTGGATGAACTTGCGGAGCCGCTCCGTGTAGTACCTGACAGTGTACTTGGTCTCGTCTACCTGGACGGCTGTGGAATCGGGGCGGTTGCGGTCGTCCATCCATTTTTTTCCCACACCAAAGCCGACAAGCAAAAGGGCAGCGAGAACGAGAGCGACAACACCAGCCGTGGCGTAGAACTGCGCGCTGCGGCCGAGCAGCTGGCTACCAATGCCGCCGCGCTCTCGTTCCCAGGCGGGAACCGGTACGCGAGACCGGCGACGGCGCTTAGGCATGGGGGTGAGTTGCTCCTGGGGTCATGCTGACAACCATCTGCTTCGAGAACGGGACCGGGAGCCTAGCGGTGGCCCATGCCGGCGCCGCGCAAGTGCTCTGCGGTGTAGGGGAGGAGCGCGAGGTGGCGCGCCCGCTTGATCGCGCTGGCGAGCGCGCGCTGGTGCTTGGCACAGGCGCTGGTCCTGCGCCGCGTTTCGATGCGGCCACGGTCGGAGATGAAGCGGCGGAGGAAGTTGACGTTCTTGTAGTCGACGACCTTGATCTTGTCGGCGCACATGATGCACACCCGGCGACGGCGGCCCATCCTGCGCCTGGGCCGCTCCTCATCAGACGGCCCGCGTCCTGGGCCGGCGCCGCGAGGGCCTTCGGTGGACGGGCCCTCAAACCGACGCGGCGGAGAGGCCGGAGCGACATTCTCGCCAACGGCCGTGGTTTCGTTCTCAGTCTCGGATTGATTCATGCGCCTGCCTTACTCGAACGGAATGTCCTCGGGCGCGACGTCTCCGCCCCCAACAGGAAGGGCCTCGCCGTCTTCGGGCATTGGCATGCCGCCGGTGCGGTCGAGGAATAAGACCCGCTCGGCGATCACTTCTGTACGATACTTTTTCTGGCCGTCGGGTGTGTCCCAGGACCGCGTCTGGAGGCGGCCCTCCACGTAGACCTTGCGGCCCTTCTGCAGGAACTGGCTGCACTGCTCGGCCAGCTTCTGCCACGTGACGACGGAGAACCATTCGGTCTCCTCGTGGCGTTCGCCGTCGCGGCCGCTGTAGTTGCGGCTGGAGGCGACGCGGAAGCTGGTAAGGGCTGTGCCATCTGCCGTGTAGCGCATTTCCGGGTCTGCGCCGAGATTACCAATGACCATAACCTTGTTCAGGCCAGCCATATCACTCCTCCTTCCCGGACGGGGCGTCCGGCTTGGACGCGGGGGACCATTCGGGCTCTGGAGCCGCCTCAGCCGCTATCGGAGCCTCACCCTCAAGCGACACCGACTCCTCTTCCCCGGCCGCCACCACAGCCTCTTCGCGAGGCGTCAGGGGGGAATCTTCAGGCGATGCTAGGGACTCTTGTCCGGCAGCTACGAGGGCGTCCTGACCAATCCGGGATGCTCGCCTCGGAGGCGGCGGTGGGGCCTCCTCGTGCCGGACGACGAGATGCCGCAGCACGTCTTCGGCGAGGTCGAGGTTCCCCTCGAGAGACCTGACCTCGTTCGGCTCCAGGCTGAAGTGGGTCACGGCGTAGAAGCCTTCGGTGAAGCGGCGGATCTGGTAGGCGAGGCGGCGACGGCCCCACTGGTCGACGTTCTTGATGGCGCCACCGCGGTCCTGGATGAACTTGCTCACACGCTCGACGGTGCCCGGGAAGCCTTCATCGCCCACGTCCGGGCTGACAACCATAACAAGCTCGTAGTCTCGCAACAATTCCTCTCTTGGGATAAAACTAAGCGCCCGAGAGGCAGACCGTCAACGGCCCTTCGGCACTCCCGATTGCATCGGGGCGCTCAGGACAGGCCCTCCCGTCACGGGCAGAGGGGATTATAGCACATGGCAGGAGGCAAGAAGTAAGAGGTCGGCGGTCAGAGGTCGGACGAAGTATGAGGTACGAAATACGAGGTACGAGGCCGTTTGGTTGAACCGCGTGTTTTGGCGTGCGCTACGCCTCGCGGCTCGCCCCACCATTGACCGTGATGGTTTGCGGGTGCGAAGTGTAAGCCCAGAAAATTTGCATGAAGGGCGCTGGCTAGCGAACACGCATGGCGTCTTTGAGCAGCCACACGAGGAGACCGAACTCCTCGAGCGGGTAGTCAAGGACACCAGCACCCTGCAGGGGCACCGAGGTAACGATGGCGACCACTACCAATGGGTGTGCTCGTAGTTCGCGGCCCTTGCTCGGTCGCGATTTCATTTGACAGGGGGAACAAAAAAAGCCGCGCTCGAAGGCGCGGTTCCAGAACTACCTGATTCTTGCCTTTTACTTAGCCGTTGTCAAGCCGCTCACGGGTCGGTGCGGGTCGATCTGTCCCAGGCTAAGGCGCGTGTCATTTTAGGTAGCAAATTCTGAGTGGCTACATTGTTTTTCCACTCTAGGGTGCTAGACTCGTACTGCAGTGATTGGAGCGACCGCCAAATAGCGGCGAGGAGGCCATCGATTGCCGACGAAGGCACGGCCAAAGGTGGCCGATGGGATGTCGTTCCTCAGGCAGTAGGCCAATGGCTTGGGTGTTTGGACGACAGGCTCCAGAGCGCTTCCCCGGCGTGAAGCCTACGCCCATACCAGGCGCTCTCAGGTGGAAACGTTTTTAGGCATAAGACCACACGCAAGGAGGTGAAAACGAATGAACTGCTACATCTGCAGCCGCGCCGGCGCTACCCGCCCGGCCGTAGGGATGTGCCGCCATTGTGGCGCAGGCCTATGCGACCAGCACTTCAAAGAGGCTCAGGCTTTCACGGTTGGCGGCACCACCGCCTACCCTTGCCCTCATCCCATTGAGGCGGCCGGCGCTGCTAAGCCGCTCCCGGACCTCTGATGTCATCTACGGGGGCCGATGTCCCGAGTATGTAGGTAACTTCTGTCTCGTCCGGCGACTCAAGGCGGACACTTCGCGTCGACACCAGCTGGGCGACACAGCCTTGGGTCCAGAGCAACTAAGGTCAAACCTAATGAGCGATCAGAAGGAGACAGCGAGAGAGGAGGCGGACCGACGTGTCTGACCGCAGCAGCGAAAGCGAGAACCCAGTGATCCCTTCCCCGACTCCCAAGCGGACTCGGCCCAGGACGAACAAGGACTGGTGGCCCGATCAGCTGGATCTCTCTGTTCTCCACCAGCACTCGCCCCTGTCGAATCCGATGGGCGCGGACTTCAACTACGCAGAAGAGTTCAAGACCCTCGACCTCGACGCGCTGAAGCGGGACCTCATCGAGGTGATGACGACGTCGGAGGACTGGTGGCCGGCCGACTACGGCCACTACGGGCCCCTCTTCATACGGATGACATGGCATGCCGCAGGCACGTACCGCATCGCCGACGGCCGGGGCGGTGGCGGCAGCGGCGCTCAGCGCTTTGCCCCCCTCAACAGCTGGCCCGACAACGCGAACCTCGACAAGGCGCGCCGGTTGCTCTGGCCGGTCAAGCAAAAGTACGGCCGGAAGATTTCCTGGGCCGATCTATTGGTTCTCGCCGGCAACGTTGCCATGGAGTCGATGGGGTTCAGGACGTTCGGCTTCGGCTTCGGGCGAGAGGACATTTGGGAGCCCGACGAGATCTTCTGGGGCCCTGAGGACACATGGCTCGGAGACGAGCGTCACGCCGGCGAGGGGGAAATCCAGGGGCCTTTCGGCGCCGATCACATGGGCCTAATCTACGTGAACCCGGAGGGGCCGAACGGCAACCCGGACCCGCTCGCTGCAGCGAGCTACATTCGACAAACGTTCGGCCGCATGGCGATGAATGACGAAGAGACAGTTGCGCTTATCGTCGGCGGCCACACGTTCGGCAAGACCCATGGTGCAGCCAGCGCGGAGTACGTCGGTCCCGAACCCGAGGGCGCTCCCCTCGAGGAGCAAGGCCTCGGCTGGAAAAACACCGTCGGCAGCGGCAATGGCGTCCATACGCTCACCAGCGGGCTGGAAGGCGCATGGACCAACGAGCCGACGAAGTGGGACAACGGGTTCCTCGACAACCTGTACAAGTACGACTATGAACTGACAACGAGCCCCGGCGGGGCTAAGCAGTGGACTCCCATGAATCCCGAGGCCCAGGGGACCGTGCCCGATGCCCATGACCCGTCGAAGCGGCACGCCCCTATGATGCTGACGACGGACCTCGCGCTAAAGATGGATCCGATCTACGCCCCGATCTCGAAGCGCTTCCACGATAATCCGGACAAGCTGGCGGAAGCGTTCGCCAAGGCGTGGTACAAGCTGTTGCACCGCGACATGGGGCCCGTCTCGCGCTACCTCGGCCCGTGGGTTCCGGAGCCGCAGCTGTGGCAGGACCCGGTCCCCGCGGTTGATCATGAACTGATCGAGGCGGAGGACATAGCTGCCCTCAAGGGCAAGATCCTCGCCTCAGGACTGTCCCTCTCCCGGCTGGTCTACACCGCCTGGGCGTCGGCGGCCAGCTTCCGCGGCACCGACAAGCGTGGCGGGGCCAACGGGGCGCGGATTCGCCTTGTGCCGCAAAGGGACTGGGAGGTCAACGAGCCCGTCGAACTGGCCAAAGTGCTGCAGACCCTCGAGCAGATACAGCAGGAGTTCAACACCGCAGAGTCCGGCGGAAAGAAGGTCTCGCTCGCTGACCTTATCGTCCTGGGTGGGTGCGCTGCCGTCGAGCAAGCGGTGAGGAACGCCGGGCACGACATCACGGTCCCGTTCGCGCCGGGGCGCACCGACGCCTTGCAGGAGCAGACCGACGTGGAGTCCTTCGCCGTGCTCGAGCCGACCTTCGACGGGTTCCGCAACTACCTCCGACCCGA
>VBEJ01000071.1 GCA_005882985.1 Chloroflexota bacterium | reverse complement strand
CTTTGCACGGCGCTCGGTGAAGCGCTGCCGGACCGCGACCGCGACTCCGAGTTTCGTGTGGCCGCCGATGATCCAGCGGCGCTGCTCGACCTCTTCGACCGAATGTCTTCGGAGTGCACAACGCTGTTCGAACGTGGGCAGACCGCGGATTGGGGCGCGATCCGCCGCACACAGACGCGCCCCGACGCCAGCGACGCGATCGAAGTGCCGGCGGCGTGGGCACTCCTCCACGCGATCGAGCACCTGCGAGAGCATCTCGGGCAGATGCAGCTGACGCGGCAGCTCTGGGACGCTCAAAGCGAGAAATGAGAGAAAGGCGAAATGAGCAATGAGGCGCACCGCGACCAGCACTAATCAATCCTCCTTTCTCCTTTCTCCTTTCTCCTTTCCTTGATCACCGTTCTGGCCGGCGGTGTGGGCGCGGCGCGCTTCCTGCAGGGGCTGCTCGCGGTTCACCGCCCGTCCGATATCACGATCATCTCGAACGTTGGCGACGACGCAGAGTTCTTCGGGCTGCACATCTCGCCGGACATCGATATCGTGCTCTATCACCTCGCAGGGCTGTCGGATGAAGAGCAGGGGTTCGGCATCCGTGGCGATACCTACAACGTCCTCGAGGCGATCGCGCACTATGGCTACGACATCTGGTTCCGTCTCGGCGACCGCGACCTCGCGACTTGCATCACGAGGACGGACCTTCTGCGGCGGGGCCGCTCGCTTTCTGAGGCGACGGCCGAGATCGCAAGCGCATTGCTGGTGCCCGCGCGGATCATCCCCGCCACGGATGATCCGCTGCGGACGAAGATCCGGACGGACGAGGGGGTACTCGACTTCCAGGACTTCTTCGTGCGCCGGCGGACCGAGGGACACACGCGCGAAGTGATCTTCGAGGGCGCTGGGAGTGCCCGCCCTGCGCCCGGCATCGTCGAGGCGATCATGGAGGCAGAGGCCGTCATCCTCACGCCTTCCAACCCGCTCGTGAGCATCGGGCCGATCCTTTCGATAGCCGGCATCCGGGATGCGCTCCGGACGACGCCGGCGAGAGTGGCAGCGGTGAGCCCGATCGTCGGCGGCAAGGCGCTGAAGGGGCCAGCGGACCGAATGTTACGCGACCAAGGCATCGAGCCGAGCGCCGCGGCGATCGCGAAGCTCTACGAGGACTTTCTCGACGTTCTGGTGATCGATAACGTCGACGCAGACTTGAAGGCGCAGATAGAGTCTGATGCGGGCGAGGCGGGAGGGGGAGGGGTTGAGGTAACGGTCACGGACACGATAATGGAATCGATGGAGAAGAAGGCGGCGCTCGCGCGGACGGTGCTCAAAGCGGTGGCGGCGTGATTTCCGCACTCGTGCCAGCGAAGGCGCTCGACCACGCGAAGGAGCGGCTGGCCGAACTGCTGACGGAACATGAACGGCGTTCACTCTCCCTCGTCATGCTCAGTGATGTGCTGCGCGCGTTGGGCGCGGCACGTGGCGTCGACCGGGCGTTCGTGGTGAGCCCAGACCAGGACATCCTGCGTGATGCCGAGCGGCTCGGGGCCGACCCGATCGCTCAACCGGCATCGCTCTCTGGGATCAACGAGGCACTGAAGCACGCGCTGCGGGTCATCTCCCTGGAGGAACCGACGGTCCTGCTTGTGCTTCTGGCGGACGTGCCAGCCGTCACCCCCGCGGAGATCGAGTCGATCCTCGCGGCGCTGCCGCACGACCTCGGGGCCGTCATCTGCCCCTCGCGCGCTGAAGGGACGAGCGCGCTCGCCATCCGGCCGCCCGACGCAATGGAGTTCCGGTTCGGCGTCGAGTCTTACGCGCAGCATCAACGAGAGGCGGCCGCGCGCGGGGTGCCGCTGGAGACACTGCGGATCGATTCGCTGCTGAACGACGTCGACGAGCCGGAGGACCTTGGCTATCTAATCACGCACGCAGTCGAGACGGCCACGCACCGTCTGCTCGCCGAACTACGGATCGTCGAACGTCTCAAGATCTAAGACAGCATGCGAGTTCACGACGGCCCGGTGTCGGCGGCGATCTCAGCGCGGCGCTCGGTGCGGAAGTTTGCGCGCCTCACAGTCGACGGCGATACCGTCGAGCGGCTGGTAGCGCTAGCCTGCACGGCGCCTGCTCCGCACCACTCACGGCCCTGGCGCTTCGTCCAGGTAGGCGCGGAATCGCGGGAGAGGCTCGCGGACGCGATGGGAGAAGCGTGGCGGGCCGACCTCGAGCGCAAAGGCGAGTCGGTTCACGTTATCGATCGCCTGCTGCGCCGCTCGCACGGGCAGCTAATGGAAGCGCCGGTACTGCTGCTGGCGTGCCTTTCGCTCGAGGGGCACCATCGCTGGCCGGACGATGAGCGGCGCCGGGCGGAACGCGACATGTTCGTGCAGAGCCTGGGAGCAGCGCTCCAGAACCTGCTCCTTGCGGCGGGCGAGGCCGGGCTGGCGGGCTACTTGAAGGGCGCGCCGCTCTTCTCGGCGGACGCCGTGCGCTCGGCGCTCGATCTGCCGGCGGACTGGGAGCCGACGTTCCTCGTGTTGCTAGGCTATCCCGACAAGAGCGCAGAGCTGTCCCCACGCGAGGCGATTGACATCGACCGTTTCCTCGTCCGGCGCTGACGTGCCGCACACTTACACCAACGGCGTGGTGACGTTCTACGAGGATGCCGGTGAAGGGCCGGTGGTTGTCCTCATCCATGGTTACGGCGCGGACCTGCGGCTGTGGGATGCGCAAGTCTCGCCACTAAAGGAGGCGGGATTTCGCGTCATTCGCTACGACGTGCGCGGGCACGGCCGGAGCATGATCGCTCCGGACGGGTACACCTTCGAGAGCTACGCCGCCGACTTGCGCGACCTGCTCGACCGCCTCAATGTCGAACGGCCGGCCACCGAGAGCCTGGAAGTCGAGGCGGTGCACGCAGTGGGCCTCTCTATGGGAGGCGGGATAGGGCTCCAGTTCGCGTTGGACTATCCGGAGCGCGTGCTTTCGCTCACGCTCGTGGATTCGGCGCTGCCGGGGTTCACTTACGGTGATGAGACGACGGCGCACATCCAGAACTTCATGGAGGCGGTGCGTTCGGAGGGCGCGCACGAGGCGATCGATCGGGTCTGGCTCCAGCATCCGTTCTTCGACGGGGTGCGTCGCGACCCGGAGCGGTTCGCTGGGGTCCAAGAGATCCTCCTCGGCTTCCAGGCGCCGGATATGCGGGAAGGCGCCCGCCCGGCCGACTATCGGCCGGATATCGCTCGCCGCCTCACCGAGATCAAGGCGCCGACGCTGGTTGTCGCAGGCGAGAACGATGTCCCTGACTTCCGGCTGATCGCGGACGTGCTCGCGGAGAACATCGCTGACGCTCGTCTGACTGTCATACCAGCCTGCTGGCACCTTCCACCGGTCGAGAGGCCGGAAGAGTTCAACGAGTTGCTCATCTCTTTCCTCCGCGGCACGTAGGGTTGCAGTTCGGCATGACAAGATAGCGGCGCGGTAAAAGCGGCACTCAGGCCCGCCTCTACCGACTGCCTTCGCCGCTCTGTATCATCTGTGTCACTCTGACAGACGGAAAGAAGGAGCGCTCATCATGGATGTCTTCGAGGTGATCAACACGACGCGGGCGATGCGTCGCCTCAAGCCCGACCCGGTGCCGGACGAGCTTGTGTGGAAGGTGCTCGATGCGGCAATCCGGGCGCCGAGCGGCGGGAACCGGCAGCCGTGGAACTTCATCGTCGTGCCCGACGAGGCGGCGAAGAAGAAGATCGCCGAGTGGTATCTTGAAGCGTGGAACGCGTCGTACGGACCCGCGAGAGACGCTATGGCGGCGAACCCAGACTCTGCCCGCATGTTCGGCTCAGCGGACCACCTCGCGAACCATCTCGCCGAAGTGCCGGTGCTGATCATCGCCGCGATCCGCGGCGGCGACACTGGGACCTCGCCGGCCGGGTCGTACGTCTATCCAGCCGTCCAGAACCTCATGCTCGCCGCCCGCGCTCTTGGTCTCGGCACGACCCTGACGACGCTTCACCGCGCGCACGAGAGCGATGTGAAGGAGCTTCTCGGCATTCCGGAGAACGTGCAGACGCTGGCACTGATCCCACTCGGTTGGCCGAAGGGAAAGTTCGGGATGGGAGTCCGGCGCCCCGTGGAGGAAGTGACGTACTGGGAGAAGTGGGGCGAGACACAAACGCGCTGAGGGCGAGTGATGGCCGTCGTAGTGCGCCCTGCGACCGAGGCTCACCTGCCCGCGCTTACACGTCTCGACCTGACATACCCGACCGACCGCGTTCTCACGCTCGAGCGCTCCGGCGAACCGCCCGAGCACACGTTCGCGCTCCGCTGGCGCAACCGCGTGCCCGCGCCGATGGCGGTCTATGCCAGTTACACGATCGACCGTTTGCGCGACGCGCTTTCCCGCGCGGATTTGCTTCTTGTCGCCGAGATCGACTGCGAAGTAGCGGGCCTGCTTATCCTCATCGTCCCGGCTTGGACGGACGCGGCCGAGATCTCTGATCTCGCCGTCGACATCGCCTTTCGGCGGCTGGGCGCGGGCCGGGCGCTGGTCGATGCGGCC
>VBEJ01000070.1 GCA_005882985.1 Chloroflexota bacterium | reverse complement strand
ATGATGGGCGCGCTGGTCGAAGCAACGGGGAACAAACGCCCCTGGCTCGTCGGCCTGCTCGTCGGTGCGGCCGGCCTATGCCGCCTCCCCACTTTCCTGTCCGCCCCGTTCTTCGCCTACCTCCTGGTACACGGCGACGAACGCCGCCTCTTAGAGATCTTCCGCGACAAGGCGGTACTTCTCCGTTTCGGGTTGTTCGGCGCAGCTCTGACGCTGATGTTTGGGCTCGACCTTCTGTACAACTATGCGCGCTTCGGTACCGTCAAGGACGAGGGCTATTATCACCCCCAGTACTTGGAACTCGAAGCCTTCTCGAAAGGGATTACCGACTATAGCTATATACCCAGGCACCTGGACGCTATCTTCTTGCAGCTTCCAGCCTTCGACGGCAGCTTTCCGTTCATTAGACCGCGGGTTCAGGGAATGAGCCTGCTTCTGACGACACCCATGTTCATCTACCTGCTGGGGACGCCGCTCAACAGAATGACTTTCGCCGCCACCCTCGCCACGCTGTTGACGCTCGCGCCCATTGTGATATACGCCACCACGGGCGGGACACAGTTCGGCTACCGCTATGCGCTGGATGCCCTGCCTATGCTCCTCGTCCTGACCGCTGCAGGTATGGGCTATGAGATGAGCCGCTTTAAATGGGGTCTGGTCGCGGCCTGCTGTCTGATCGGCCTCTGGGGTGTCCTTGCTTTCGAGCGGTTCCACTGGGTGGCCTGCGACCCTCAGTGGCTTTGCGAATATCTTTACTGAGTTCGAATCGAGGCCGGTGCAATCCATCGCCTCGGGGTCGGCGTCAAAGCATCTCTGTTCGGCGTGTTACATCTCCGGGGCGTCGGCTGTTATCCTCCTGGAGCCCGAAGCAGGCAGGAGCCTGCGGAAGGGGGGATCTCATCAGAAGCTTCTACCTGGTCTCCAGCCATGGCGGAGTGCTGTTCTACGTGGCCGCGAATCCGCACTGCACTGTCGACGAAATCGCGGACGCGCTGGCTTTGACCCACAGGACGGTGTGGGGCCTCATCGGCGATTTGCGACGGGCGAGAATGCTCCACGTCCACAAGGACGGTCGCCGGCATCGCTATGAAGTGAACCTGGACGCACCGTTTTCGCATCCCTGTATGGACGGTTACACGCTTCGCGCGGTACTCGGGCAGATCTCAACGACTGCGCACGCCCAGGCGCCTGCCTTATCCTGACGGAAGACTTCTCGGTCCCGAGTCACGCATTCGCCGAGCACCAGTTTGTCTGTTGCTCATCGCGGCGAAGGCGGGCGTCGAACCAGCCGAGCATATGCCTGATCGGCTCATCCACAGCCAGCAGGGCAACACCGTCGAGGTCCGGGTGGTCGAGGATTCTGCGTCCGCCCGGGTGCACCGTCCGAACTCCGAGCGTGACAACGTCTTCCCACTGCTTCCGGCCGCCGGCGATGAAGCAGACGTCGTGAGCCACGTAATCTCCGATCGAGCCGATTAGCGGGTCCCTGTTCTCGTTGGTGTAGGGCGTGGTCGTGATGGCCACGGCCGCCTTGACCTCAGGAAAGAGCCCCGTCGCTACGTAAGCCAGGTCGCCGCCGAGGCGGGCGCCGATGACGCCCACGCGGCCGGAGTCCACTTCCCTCTGGCCTTTCAGCCATTTGAGCGCGGCGGAGACGTCAAGTATGGCGTCGGGGCGATTGGCGAACTGGACCGTCTCTTCCTTTCCGTCGCGGATGGCGGTGGTGCTCTCTCCAAATCCCCGGATGTCGGGCGCGAGGACGGCATAACCAGCGTTGACCAGTACAGGGACGAGCGGGTCCCACTGCGCTCGGGTGCCGTCCTGCTCGTGCAAGAGAATGACTACAGGCGGGCTCTTGCTGTCCTTTGGGAGGTACCAACTGGCGGCGATCCGCACTCCGTCATCGGTCTGGTAGGTGACGGAATTCGAGCTGGCACCCGTGATCGAGCCCCGGTCCACTTGGATCGCATCGCTGGAGAAGGGCCATATAGAAAGGAAAAAGAGGACGCCCAGGGCGAGGGACCCGGCAACGACAATGCCGGTTAAGGCCAGCGCGGCGACTTTCGTCCGGCCGGCGAGTCGTGTCGGGGCGAGCCTTCTAGGGAGTGCGAGCTTCATTGGGCTTATGTTCGATAGTACAACGCCCGCTGACGCGTTTGGAAGCAGTATTTTGACGTTCTCCGCAATCACCGCACCAATGGCGAAATTTACGAGCGGCCATTGAAGTTTTTCTGTCGGGAATTGTTCATCTGCCCCCTTGACAATAAATAATCACGGTGTGATAGTTACCGCAACTGCGTCGGTGGGAAGCCGAGGGGGTTATCCCGCCGTGAGATAGGGGGTGCATCTTAGTCGATTCTCAGCCCACCGCCCAATTGTTCGCCCCGCATTTTTAGAAGGAGGCTTTTCTATGAGGAGGGTTTGGACCTCACGCGGCTTGTTGCTGCCACTACTGCTGGCGCTCGCCGTATCGTTCGTATTTATCGGACGTGGCGGCCACATTGCCGAAGCGTCCCCATTCAATCCGACTATTACTACTTCTCTATCGAGTAGCGCCGCAGGCGCAACAGCAGACATCAACCAGTTTGCCAACTGGGGGACCTCTGCAGTAGACGGCAGCCGGTCGTTCCCGGCCAGCTCTGTCTACTTCACGCCCGGCAACTGGGGCATCCCCGACTGTTCGCCCCAGACCGGTTGCCCTTCCCCACTTGGCGAGAGGACGGGCGACTTTGGCAGCACGACCACCTTCGGCCTGCTGAACAGCCAGTGCGCGATCGCTATCCCCGTTGGCTTCCCCAACGGCATGCGCAACGCTTCCACTGACCGGAACGACCCGGGCACCCTTTCCCCTGGTCCCGGGTTTGCCAACCTGAACAACACGGCCGGCGACGACCCCACCGTTCAGGACGGCGCTGAACACTGGAACACGCTTCTCGCCGGGCTGGTCAGTGCGGGAATTCTTCCGAACGCGGACCCGCGTGAGCGCCAGATCCTGTCCACGGTCGCGCTCGGCACGCCCGTTTGGGTGGACGTCCTGACCTACGACCCCGGTCTCCTCGGTGGACCGGCCAGTGCGCCTCTGGGCTACGCCACCACGTTCATTCTCGAGAACGCCAACCCGCTGAACCCACCGGCGCCGAGCCTGATCACCGACACCTGCGGTCTCTCCAACAACATCACGCAGTCAGGCTTGTCGTCCCCGGGTGGCTTCGCCCACCGCTCGAACCCGGCGACCGCCGGCAGCAGCGTCTTCTTCCTGAACGCAGGCAGCCAGCGTGACGCCGACCAGGGCCCCTCGGCCCCGGCCGAGCCCACCACCTACGTGCTTCCGGGCGGTCTGAGCGGTTCCGGGTTCGTGAACAGCCTGGACACCTGTCCCTTCCAGCCCAACATCGGCGGACCGATAGCCCCGGCCGGCGCTCCTTTCAACGGCGACAGCAGTGAGTCTCCCGGCGATGGCATCGACGAAGCCTGTGACCCGACCCCGACGGCCTTCAGCGGCAGTGACATGGACGCCGACGCTTACCTGAACCGCGGGGACAACTGCGTGCAGGACGCCAACGGCATCACCGCCGGCCCCAACAACCAGCAAGACCTCTCAGAGGTAGCCGGACCCGGCGCCGCAGACGAAGTCGGACAACAGCCTGTGGACGGTGGGCCCGCCAGCGACAGCATCGGCGATGTCTGCGACTTGGGCCTGCACGCCCTGGTGGCCGACGGTCACTTCCACAGCGCGCTGAAGCTCGCTCCCGTCTGCGTCGGGACCACCGACACCGACGGCGACGGCTGGTGCGATGGCACTGAGGCATTCCTTGGTTCCAACCCGGCCCTTGCGACGAGCACACCAGAGGCATTGGCAGTGCCCGGCTCCTGCTCGGACGGGGCGGACAACGACGGCGACGCAGCAACCGATCTGAACGACACCGGTTGCCAGCTGCCGATGCACGACCTGTCTATCAAGAAGCTGAACCAGGTAACCACCGTTGTGAACTGCGCTGGCGGTACGGCTAACTTCAACCTGCTCATCAACAACAGTCCCGCCGGTGCGGCCGACAGCGCCGAGATCTCGATCTACCTCGACTCCCAGCCGTCCTACGTGCCCGGGACTGGGGCTGCGCAAAGAACAGCGCCCGACAGCAAGTCCGCCGGATCGGTTGTGGCAGGGAGCGTTGCAGGCGCGACGGTGACCCAGTCCGGACTGATCAATGTCGACGGCGACTCCGATGTTGAGTGGCTGACCAAGGCGGTTGTCAGCGTAAAGCACAGCCCTGCTACGACAACTGTGCAGTTCAGCGTCAACTTCCCGGCATCATCGTGCACCAGCGGTCCCGACTTCATGCTGACGGTCGACCTCTGTCACGGTAACGACATTGCTCCGCTCGGCGTTGCACCGCTGAACGGTAACTGCGCCGGCGCGGCCTCGTCCGACGGCGGCCAGGACCGCAACAGCGCCAACGACATAGTTACCAAGAGCATAGACGCGCAGT
>VBEJ01000069.1 GCA_005882985.1 Chloroflexota bacterium | reverse complement strand
TGACCCGCCACAGGCGGGCTAAACCGGCCTTCCGCGCTGATACAAAACCGCCGTTTGACGCATCTATTACTGGGATACTGAGAAATCGATTGCGAGGAACCAAAATGACCACCGACGACAAACTGTATACGGGCGCACAAATGGTGATGGAATCCTTCCTGCGCGAAGGCGTCGACACCATCTTCGGCCTGCCGGGCGGGGCGAATTTACCGCTATACGACGTGCTGGAGAACGGCGGTGTCGGCATTCGCCCCGTCCCCGAAGGCGTTGTGCCGAAGGAATACCCGATCCGGCACTACCTCGTGAAGCACGAGCAGTGCGCAGCCCACGCCGCAGACGCCTACGCTCGAGTTACGGGCGAAGCGGGCGTCTGCTACGGCACGTCCGGTCCCGGCGCGACGAATCTGGTGACCGGAATTGCCAACGCCTTCATGGACTCCGTGCCGCTCGTCTGCGTGACGGGCCAGGTGATCAGCGCGCTCATCGGCCGCGACGGCTTCCAGGAGGCGGACATCCAGGGCATCACCATCCCCATCACCAAGCACAACGAGCTTGTCCGCAACGTGAACGAGATCCCCCGCGCCATGCAGGAGGCGTTCTACATCGCGACGACCGGCCGGCCCGGCCCGGTCCTTGTCGACATTCCGCGTGACGTCCTCCAGCACACCGGCAAGTTCTACTGGCAGGACAAGGTCCAGCTCCGCGGCTACAAGCCATACACCAACGGCGTCGATCGCGAAGAGGTGGCGAAGGCCGCCGAGCTAATCGAGCAGGCCGAGCGGCCGATCATCCTCTCCGGCCACGGCGTGATCATCTCGCACGCGTTCGCGGAGGTCAGGGAGCTGGCCGAGAAGGCCAACATCCCGGTTATCACGACCCTGCTCGGCATCAGCGGCTTCCCCGGCACACATCCGCTGTACCTGGGGATGCCCGGGATGCACGGGATGTACTGGAACAACATCGCGATCAGCGAGGCGGACCTCCTCATCGGCGTCGGTATGCGCTTCGACGACCGCGTCACCGGCCGCCTGAAGGACTTCGCGCCGAAAGCCAAGATCGTCCACCTGGAGATCGATCCCGCGGAGATCGGCAAGAACGTGAAGCCTGACGCAACGCTGCGGGGCGACGCGAAGACGTCGCTGCGCGAGCTGAACAAGCATATCTCCCACAAGCCGCGCGAGCGCTGGTTCTCCTGGCTCGATGAGATGCGCCGCAAGCACCCGTCGATCGTCATCCGCAAGACGGAGGAAGTGCTGCCGCAGTACGTCATCCAGCAGATATACGAGGCGACGAAGGGCGACTGCTACGTCGTCACCGGTGTCGGCCAGCACCAGATGTGGGCTGCCCAGTACTTCTGGTACGACCGGCCGAACAGCTTCGTCACCTCCGGCGGGCTCGGCACGATGGGCTTCGAGGTGCCGGCGGCAATGGGCGCTCAGGTCGCCGCCCCCAACGACACCGTCTGGTCGATCTGTGGTGACGGCGGCTTCATGATGACCCTCCAGGAGCTGGCGACTATAGCCGAATACAACTGGCCGATCAAGTTCGCGATTGTTAACAACAAAGTCCTCGGGATGGTGCGACAGTGGCAAGAGCTGTTTTACACGAACAACCTCGTCGCCACACCGCTAAAGAACCCGGACTTCGTGAAGCTCGCGGAGGCCTTCGGCATTCTCGGCCTTCGCGCCGAGAAGAAGCTCGACGTCAAGCCCGTGATCGAGACGGCGATGAGCCATCCCGGTCCCGTCGTGATCGACTTCCAGGTGAAGTACGACGAAAACTGCTATCCGATGGTCCCGCCCGGAGCTTCGCTGGACGAGACGATCGACCAGCCCGCCTACGCCTTCGAGCCCAAGCGCGTGTCTGACGAACGGCGAAAGGTGGAAGTCGGATGAACAGCTCTTCCGCTCAGGCTCGCTCAAGCTTCGGTAAGATCAGGCCGCACACGATCATCGCGCTGGTCGAAGACCGGCCGGGCGTGCTCAACCGCATCGCCTCCAAGTGGCGGCAGCGCGGGTTCAACATCGAGAGCCTCGCCGTCGGACACTCCGAGAAGCCCGGCCTCTCCCGGATGACCTTCGTCGTCGACGCCGACACGAACGCCGAGCAGGTAGTGCGCCAGCTCGATAAGCTAATTGATGTCGTGCACATCCGCGACGTCTCGCACGAGGATATCGTCAGCCGCGAGCTGGCCATGGTGAAGGTGAAGGCCGACCGCGAAACGCGCAGCCACATCATCGACATCGCCGAGGTCTTCAAAGCCGAGATCGTCGATGTGGAGCCCGATTCGATCATCATCGAGGCGACCGGCGATGAGAACCACATCGACTCGCTCGTGAACCTCCTGCGCGACTATGAGATCATCGAGCTCGTCCGCACCGGCCGCGTAGCGATGCTCCGCGGCCCCGAGGTCTCGCACCCGCACGAAGAAGATGCCGAGCAATTCGAGCGCGCGCCGGGAATCCACACATGGTAATAAGAACGACGCCTCTCAACTCGGTTGCGACCCTACGTGGTCGCCCAACCGGCCCCGCCCTCGAGAGACGCCCCCTTCCCGCTCGTGGTGAGGCTCTCGTACCACGAGCGGAGCCACAACGCCAGAGATTTCCTTTTCCTCGGCTCCCGCTTGTACCGCCGGCGCGCAGCCAGGCGCCCAATTTTCAGCGCCGGCAGGACCGGGGTCGGGGGTGTCCCCAGTTTTCCTTTGCGGGGTGGGGTGGGGTGCAGCGTATGATTGACGAACCAAAAGGAGGCCCGAATGGCAAAAATCTTCTACGAGAATGACGCGAACCTCGACCTGATCCGCGGCAAGACCATCGGCATCATCGGCTTCGGCTCGCAGGGCCACGCCCACGCCCTCAACCTGCGCGACAGCGGCTGCAACGTAATGGTCGGTCTCTACCCGGGGTCGAAGTCCTGGCAGCAGGCTCAGGCAACCGGGCTCCGCGTCGGCACCGTCGAGGAGGTGGCGCGCGAGGCGGACATCATCATGATCCTCACGCCGGACCAGGCACAGCGGCAGGTCTACGTCGACAGCATCGAGCCCGGCCTTGCCGCCGGAAAGATGCTCATGTTCGCGCACGGCTTCAACATTCACTTCAACCAGATCGTGCCCCCTGACGATGTTGACGTGACGATGATCGCGCCGAAGGCGCCGGGCCACCGCATGCGAGAGATGTTCGAAAACGGCGTCGGCGTTCCCGCGCTCATCGCCGTCCACCAGAACGCGACAGAGAACGCCCAGCAGATCGCCCTCGCTTACGGCCGCGCCGTCGGCTGCGCGAAGGCCGGCATTATCGAGACGACATTCGCGGAGGAGACCGAGACGGACCTCTTCGGCGAGCAGACCGTCCTCTGCGGCGGCGTTACCGCGCTCGTCAAGACAGCCTTTGAGACGCTCGTGCAGGCGGGCTACCAGCCTGAGATTGCCTACTTCGAGTGCATGCACGAACTCAAACTGCTCGTCGACCTGATGCACGAAGGCGGAATGGCCTACATGCGCTACTCGATCTCCGACACCGCTGAGTACGGCGACTACACCCGCGGTCCGCGGGTTATCGACGACCACGTCCGGCAGCAGATGAAGCAGGTGCTGAACAACATCCGCTCCGGCGCCTTTGCCCGCGAGTGGATCATCGAGAACCAGGCCGGCCGCCCCAGCTTCTACGCCCTGCGCCGTCAGAACCAGGAGCACATGATCGAGAAGATCGGCGCTGAGCTGCGCGGCATGATGCCCTGGCTCAAGAAGCGCCAAGCCGCACCCGCCACTGCACCGGCGCCGGCCCCGGCCGCAGTCCCCGCGGACGGCGGGCGGTCTCAAGCATCACCCACAGCTGCCTTTGCTCCCCCAGTCGAGCCTTACCAGCCACCGGAGGACGCTACCACGCCGCCGAGGGAATCGTCCGGCTCGACCTATCAACCGTATCGTCCATCGCCCAATGAGGGCGAAGACGAAAGACCCAGCCTTTCGTAACAGAAGTGAGCGAGCAGCATCCCTTAATCCAGAGAAGAATGCGATGAACATAAGAGAATGGGCTACCTGAGAGAGGTCCGTTGGTGAACTTCAACGTCTTGTTCAAGATGAAGTCTTGGCAATCGGTGCTGGCCGCCGATGTCGGTGCCGCTATAAACCGCAGCATCGCAAGCGCGGGAGAAGAGCGCCGCATCAACCTCATCGGCTACGACGCGAGCCTCGAGCATATGCTGTTGAGCGTGGGGGCGCGCAACCGCGGCCGCGCGACCGGGGCGAAGCATCTGATCACCGGAGCATCGGCGCGCCTAACCTTGCGAACTGCTCCCGATATCCAACTCAACGCCGGCGTCTCGAACTTCTGGCAGAAGCGACAGAGGTCACCCGGCGCACTCGCAACGCCGGTGCGGCAAACGGACGCACAGGACTGACCCATGTACTCAACTATCCGCACCCTTCTCAGCCTTGCCGGCCCACCACGCCTCAACCTTAGCCGGCCCTCCCCGACGCTTTCGGGGGAGGGCCCAACGCGACACCGTAGGGGCGTGGGCTTGCCCCGCCCCCGGGCGACCCCGGGTCGCTCTTACCGCGAATCACAACACGGAGGTTGAGATGACAACGCAAGACAAGGTACTCATCTTCGACACAACACTGCGCGACGGCGAGCAGTCGCCCGGCGTCGCGCTCAACGTCGAGGAAAAACTCGAAATTGCCCGCGCGCTCGAACGCATGCGCATCGATTTCATCGAGGCGGGTTTCCCGGCCTCGTCCCCGGGCGATCTCGAGTCCGTCACGCAAATCGCCAAGCAGGTGCGGGGTTCCGCCATCGCTGGGCTCGCCAGGGCTGTTCAGGGCGACGTCGACGCCTGCTGGGAGGCCGTTCAGCACGCCGAGCACCCGCGTATCCACGTCTTCCTCTCGAGTTCGGATATCCACATCATGCACCAGCTCGAGCGGGACAAGGAGCGAGTGCTCGAGATGGCGCGCACGATGGTTGCCCGCGCCAAGAAATACTGCGACGACGTCGAGTTCTCGCCGATGGACGCCACTCGCTCCGAACTCGAGTACGTCTACCGCATGCTTACCGAGTGCATCGACGCCGGCGCGACCACCGTCAACATCCCGGACACGGTCGGCTACGCGAT
>VBEJ01000068.1 GCA_005882985.1 Chloroflexota bacterium | reverse complement strand
GTCCTAACCGTATTCCAGCCGATATCTATTGAGAACCGGTTAGCCGATTCGTTGGGTGCCTCGCCGCTACGGGAAACGATGGGGCGGGCAATCTGGGGCGGTAGAATGAGTGTGTGAGCATCGAGGCCGCTTCGGAGGTTGAGTTCGCGCCGGCTAGCGTAGAAGACCTGCGGTTCATTCGGGGGCAGCTCGAGCGGGAGCGGCTCGATGCGGAGCGGCTGGAGCCGGAGCAGTTCATTACGATCCGGGAGGGCGCACGGATAATCGCCTGCGGGCGGATCAAGCCGTACGAGCAGACGTATGAGCTGGGGAGTGTTTGGGTTGCGGAGGACCGCCGGGGCCATGCGCTGGGCGCGAAGATCACGCGCGAGCTCGTCCGGCGCTTTCCGCAGGACGAGGTTTACATCACTACCGATGCGGCGGTCGGGCTGCCCGCGTATTACGAGCGGTTGGGGTTTCTGCGCACGCAAATCCTGCCCGACGAGCTAGTCGCCAAGATCAAGCGCGTCTGTGAGACGCTCAACCGAGATGCAGTGGGGATGGTATATGACCGGCGGATTGAGCGGTTGCCGACGATCGCGGAGACTTACCGCGCGAAGCATGTGCTCGAGAACTACCTGCCGCGGACGCCGCTCCAGCACAACCTCACGCTCTCCCGAACGCTGGGCTGCGAGGCGTATCTGAAGCTGGAGAACCTGCAGCCGATCGGGGCGTTCAAGGTACGCGGCGGGGTGTATCTTGCGTCGACGCTGAGTGAGGAGGAGCGAGCGCGAGGGATTATCGGCGCGTCGACGGGCAACCACGGCCAATCGCTCGCGTACGGCGCGAACCTCTTCGGCATCCGCTGCGTGATCGCGATGCCGGAGGAGGCGAACCCGATGAAGCTGGAATCGATGCGAGCGTTGGGCGCGGAGGTGGAGTTTCAGGGTGAGAACTTCGAGGAGGCGCGACTCTGGGCGGAGGAGACGGCGCGGCGAGAGGGGATGCGCTACGTCCACCACATCAACGCGCCGGAGCTTCTGGCGGGAGTTTCGACAATCTCGCTGGAGATCGTCGAGGACCTGCCTGATGTCGATCTGATCATCACGCCGATCGGCGGGGGAAGCGCGGCCGTCGGCCACTGCCTGGTGGCCAAGGCGTTGCGTCCGAACGTCCAGGTGATCGGCGTGCAGGCGGAGGGCGCGCCCGCGGTCTACCACTCGTGGCGGGAGCGCGAGTTGCAGATGTCCGAGATCGAGACGACGGCGGAGGGGCTGGCTACGGGTCGGGCCTACTACACGGCGGTGAAGACATTCATCGACCGCATGGACGACATGCTGCTCGTGAGCGACGAAGAGATGCGGCGGGCGGTCGTGCTTCTGCTGCGGGCCGCGCATGTCGTATCGGAGGAGTCGGGCGCGGCGGCTACGGCAGCGGCCGTCAAGCTGCGAGAACGGCTGCCGGGAAAGAAGGTGGCGATCGTGGTGAGCGGCGGGAACATGACGATGGACTCGCTGCGACGGGTGTTGCTGGAAGCCTCGTGAGGCTCCGCGTGGGGGCGGCAACCGTCGATATTACGCCGCCGGCCGGCGGGCTGATGGACGGCTACGGGGCGCGACGGGAGCCGTCAGCGGGCGTCCATGACCAGCTGTTCGCGCGGGTGCTGGTTTTGGAAAGCGACGAGGGCACCCCGAGGGGCGCCCCTACAGCGCGTTGGGCGATCGTTAGCTGCGATCTGCTTGGAATGCACGCCTCTATCACCGGCGAGGTGCGGCACCTCGCGGAGAAACGTGTGGGGGTAGCCCCCGAGAATATGCTCGTCTGCGCGACGCACAATCATGCCGGGCCAGCCGGGTTGCGGGGCGGGATGTTCTCGCGCCTGGATGAAACGCTCGCCGCCATGCTGGTCGAGCGTATTATCAGCGCGCTGGAAGAAGCGGCGGGAACGCTGCGGTCCGCTGTGCTGAAGCTCGGGCAAACGACGATCGATACGGTCAGCCAGAACCGGCGCGACCCGGAAGGCCCGATCGACCCGACCCTTCGGGTGGTGCTCGTCGACGGCGACGACGGGCCAATTGGTTTGCTCCTGAGCTTCGCATGTCACGCGACGGTGCTCAGCGGCGAGAACCTGATCATTTCGGCGGAGTTTCCCGGGGTCGCCTGCCGCCTGCTTCAAGAGCAGACCGGCGCGCCGGCGCTCTATCTTCAGGGCGGCTGCGGCAACGTGAACCCGGTCTGGACAAAGCAGGACTTCGAGAGCGTGGAACGGCTGGGTCAGATCGTGGGCGGAAAAGCCCTCGCTGTCGTGAGCGAACTGCGGGCGGTGGGGCCCGGCCAGCGGGCGCACAACATCCGCTGGGACGAGTTCACGGAGAAGCCGGTTCCAGGCCGAATGGTGGAGACGCGCCTGCGGGCGGCGCGGCGGGAAATGGAACTGCCGCTACGCGAGTTTCTCTCGGATGAAGAATACGCATCTCGCTTCGAGGAACTGAGTGGAAAAGCAGAGTCGCTCGCGGAAGTACCACAGGAGCGGCGTGCGGTCATGGCACAGCTCACGCGCTATCAGAACGAGCGCTGGGCGGCGGCGTGGGCGCGGCGCCAGCCGGAGAAGACGGCGCAGCGGGCTGAGATCCAGGCGCTCTCCCTCGGCGAGCGGCTGGCGCTGCTCGCGCTGCCGGGCGAGTTCTTTGTCGAGACGGCGGATGTGATCCGAGATCGATGTGGTGTGGAAGACCTCTTGATTGCGTGCTACGCGAACGACTACGTCGGGTATGTGATTCCACCTGCCGCGTACGACGAGGGCGGGTACGAGGCGGGGATCACGTTCTGCACGCCGGAAGCGGAGGGCATCGTGGTTGAGGCGGCGCTGGAGGTCTTGGGGGAGGTGACAGGAGGAGGAACGGATTGACTGTCAACGGATAGGAACGGATTAACGGATTCGGGGGCGAATCGTAGTGGCTCTGCTCGATCCTTCGATACCGCGGGGTGAGTGGGGGCGGGCGGGCCGTTCGGGTGAGCCTAGCGCCGAGTCAGTCCCTCTCGCTGACGCTCAGACTCTAACCGCCCACCCCAGATCCCTTCGCGAAAGAACCAGCTGCTGCGCGCGGAGGTGGTCGTCGCTCAGGATGACGTGGGGATCACCCTTCGCGGGCGAGGAGAGTGCGGCGTCCTTCGACTCGCGTCTCCGTTCCACTGCGGCGCGGCTCAGGGCGAGCGGACTTAAGAACCTACCCCGCTTGGGCGAGTAACGTTCGCCGTAGAAGAAACAGCGCAGTGGTGACGGCGCGGCGCTTTGTGGCCTGGCGGCCCTGGTAGAAGGTGTAGGAGATGTTGTCGGCGCCGAATTCGCCGGCGACGGCGATGTGCATTGTGCCGGGGGGCTTGCCTTCAACCTCGTCGTTGCCGGCGATGCCGGTAATGCCGATGCCGTAGTTGGCATCGAGGTCGCGGCGGGCGGCAGCGGCCATCGCGCCGGCGACTTCGGCGCTGATGGCGCCGTGCTGCTCGATGATGTCGGCGCTGACGCCGAGGCCCATTTTCATCTGGGTGGAGTAGGCGACGAACCCGCCCTTGTAATACTGCGCCGCGCCCGTCACGTCGGTGATCGTCGATGCGAGGAGACCGGAAGTGCAGGACTCCATGGTTGCGAGTGTGAGGCCGCGGGCGTCGAGCATGTCGCCGACGACGCCCTCGAGGGTGTCATTGTCGGCGCCCCAGATGATCGTGCCGAGGATGCGGCGGGCTTCTTCTTCGACGGGAGCGATGAGCACCCAGGCTGCTTCCTGGAAGTCGGCCTTGGCGGCGAGACGGATGTGGACGCCGTCGGGCTTGGCGTAGACGCCGATGGACGGGTTTGCCGAGTTGAGCAAGGGGGCGATCATCTCGTCGATGTGGCTCTCGCCGACGCCGATTGTCTTGAGGACTCGCGAGACGAGCACGCCAGCGCCGCCGAGCTGGGCAAGCTTGGGCTCGACCTCGTGCTCCCACATGCGCTGCATTTCGGCAGGAGGGCCGGGCATAGCGACGATGTACTTGTCGTTCTTCTCGACCCACCAGCCGGGCGCGGTGCCGCGCGGGTTTGGGATAGCGGTCGCGGAGGGGATGAGCATGGTCTGCTTGACGTTGCGCTCCGGAAAGGAGACGCCACGCGCCGTGAAGAAGGCGCGCAGGCGGTTTTCGGCCTCGGAATCTACGAACATCGTCTCGCCGAGGACGTCGGCGATGGCTTCGCGGGTGAGGTCGTCGTCGGTGGGGCCGAGGCCTCCGGTGATGATCAGGACATCGGACCGCGCCAGCCCGCGCTCGATGGCCTCCGAGAGGCGGGCGAGATTGTCGCCCACTGTCGATTGGTGATAGAGGTCGATGCCGATGGCGGGGAGACGGGCGGCGAGGTACTGAGAATTGGTGTCGGTGATTTCGCCGAGGAGGATTTCGGTGCCGACGGAGATGATCTCGGCGCGCATGGGGATGAGGATAAAGGAGCCAGGAGCAAGGAGCCAGGAGCAAGGAACCAGGAGGAAGGAGCAAGGAGCCAGCGGGGAGAGGAAGGAGGAAGGCGGCGGAGGTCAGAGGCGAGAGGTCAGGGCGCAAGGAGGAAGAAAGTGAGTTGGCGTGCGGAGGAAGCGTTTTCGAGAAACCGGCGGCGCCCTAGACAAGGAAGCGAGCGCGTGGTTAGCTGGAAGCAGTGCATCCCATCTTTGGGCCGCCCGCGCCCAGGGGAGCCTCGATCTGAGCGAATTCAGGTTATGGGGCGCTCTCCTTCCCCTTGTCGCGACGGCAGCGCTCATAGCGGCCTGCGGCGATAGCGGCGGGCAGCCTGCCGGCAGCAGCGTTCCACCATCTCGGGACGAGACACACGGGGAGGACGGCGTTCCGGTGGTGCACGTCTCCACGCGGTGGATTTCCGACAATGCTTCGGACCTGGCTACGCTGGCGCGCTCAGTGGATGCCGTTTTCGTTGGGTCGGTTGCGGAGTCGACGGGCGAACGTGAGCGGGGACGAACCGTTGAGCGCGGGCAGGCGCTATCTCTTCTTTGCGTCGAGGAAAGCGAACGGGAGCCTAGTCAGCGCGCCGTTTGAGAGATTCCTGGTGAGTGATGGAGGAAATCTCGCAGGTCTGCCGGGTTGGAGTCACCTGCCGGCGGTCAAGCAACTGTCGGGGATCAGTGTGGATGAGGCGACGAATGAAATCGCTGCGGCCCATCGCTAGCGTCCGCCGTATTCCTTTCGGCGCTGTGATGCGGTTCGCAATCGCGGTGCTGTGCGGAATGCTTCTGGTCCACGTGGCTGCGGATGCGCCGGGGGGCGAGGCGCACACTGGACATCCGCAGAAGAAGCTGTTTACAGGACGGTGGTACCAGCAGCCGGGCGGAAATTACGGCGCGTGGATGACGCTGACGACGAGCCAGCCATACATGGCGTGCGACGGCAACGCCGCGTCCTGCGCCGACAAGTGGTTCGGGCCGTCGATGGCGGCTTTATCAGACTGGAACAGCCAGCCGACGACTGTCAGGTTCGACATCAGGGCCGATCAGAACCAGGCCTACGATGTCCAGGTTTACGTGGGGGATGTGATATTAGGGAACACCCGGATAGGCGGCCTGGCTCAGCATTTGGATGCGGCGGGGAACTGGTGCGATCCGAACGCGTGCACTTACCGCTATGGAAACGCGTTGCTTGGCCGACGACGCGCATGGCGGCCCGTATGGCACCCCGGACCAGAGACGAACCACCGTTCTGCATGAACTCGGCCACCTTCTGAGCCTGCGCCACGAAAGCGTTAATGCCGACGAGAGTGTTCGCTATGCCTGCGGGCAGGACAATACGGGGCCGATCCCCCATTCGGTTATGGCGTATAACTGCATCGATCCGCCTGCGGTCGGGGGCGCCGGCGAGTACTACATTCACGATTGGGATGTGTGCGGCGTCAATCACGCGTACCCGGACCCGGGTGTTGAGTGGGAAGGTTGCGTGTGCTATCCGCCGCCGGTGGGTGGAGCAGCGGCGCCCGGGACACCGGCCTACTATCACCCGATAGCACCGGCGCGTGTGCTGGATACGCGGGACGGCACCGGT
>VBEJ01000067.1 GCA_005882985.1 Chloroflexota bacterium | reverse complement strand
GGACACCCGCTTGCAGGCGACGGCCCGCCACATTGCGTCTGTTCGCCAACTATTGCGGTCTTGACCGCCCACGTCCACCCGCCAGCGGAACGGCTCTAGGCGTCTGTGTGTACCAGCGAAAGCATCGGAAGCCAACAACGCCTCCGCCCGCCTATGGATCCGCGCCAAGAGCGCCCTCATTGTTTCAGGCAGGACATCGCACGCCTGCGCCAGGCTGTCGCGGGAATACCCCCATGCGCTTAGAAGAAGGATTCGTGTGTGGCGCTCCGTCAGCGGCGGGTGCCGCTTAAGCGCGCCCGCTGGAAGCGTAAACAAAAACGGGATGTCTAAGTTGCTTTGTTTCGTTGCTGAGTTGGAACGACACATCGTGGACCACCTGCGGATCGAGCGCTGTCATGACTCCCGCGGCCAGCGCTATAGTGACCGCCGCGGTGTTTTGACGGCCGAGCGCAATCGCGAGCACATAAAGGCCGCCCATGATGGCGGCGCGCACGACGGATGGCTGGCCCCCAACGAGCAGGGCATAGACGACAACAGCTGCGAGCGCCACCCAGGCAGCACGTCTGCGGCCGATGACCCAGGCAAGAGCGGCGATTACGAAGGCTGCGACCAGAACGACATTCTGCCCGCTCACGGCGACGAGATGAGAAGTGCCGGTCGCCTGCATGTCCTCGTTCAGATCGCGGGGAATGTTCGAGCGGGCACCGAACAGGATTCCCGTCGCCAGCGTGGCCTCGGGGTCGGGCAGCACATCCGAAAGCGTGTTTGAAAGGGTCGTGCGAACGTCGATCAGCGTGGAGCGCAGGCGGTTGCCGCGTTGGTGATCGAGCACGCGGACTTTCGGATAGGAAGAGATGGAGTCGATACCGCGGCGAAAGAGATAGTCGCGATAGTCGAAGTCATCGAAGGAAGGAGGGGTCTCCAGCTTTGCCCGGATATCAAGGAGGTCTCCGTACTCGTACTTGGGGAAGAAAGAGGTGTGCATGAGCAGCCCGCCTGAGTCGGGGCGCCAGCCTCCTTCCGAGTATGATTCCTGGACCTCCAGGCGATAGAGGCGGGAAGAGCTCCGATCGTCGGGCTCGGCGCTGACGATCGCGCGGAGATGGACTGACGCGCCGTCGTTGAAGCGGGCGATCGGAGATGTTTCTGGGATAGTAGACTCGTAGCGCCAGGTGGCGACGAATATGAGCGCACAGCCGGCGGCGATGAGAGCCAGTGTCGTCCACCGGGGACGAACGGCGAACGAAATGACGCCGAGAAGGCCTACGGCGGCCAGCGAGGCAGACATATCAGCGCCGGTGAAAGACGCCGCGGCGATTCCTAGGAGCCAGGCGATCGCGAGGAACGCCGGGGTCATTTCACTGGACTGTAATCAGTGGCTCGATGTCAGCGAACACGGATTGCGGCAGGACCTTGCGCATAAGGAGTTCTTCCACGGAGGCAAACGGTCCCTGTGTGGTTCGTGACTGAACTATGCCGCGGGCACGGACCTCGCCGATGCCGGGCAGCGTTTGGAGCTCGGCCTCCCCGGCTGTATTGATGTTGACGAGTGGCGTCTGACCATTCGAGGCTGGCGAACTTCCTCCTTGCGCGGGCACGAAGATTTGGTCCTCGTCCTGAACTCTCTTCGAAAGGTTCACAGCATTGAGGTCGGCATTTTCAGCAGCGCCGCCCGCGACCTCCAGCGCATCAATCCAGCGATCGCCGTCCTTCAGCGGATACACGCCGGGGCTCCGGACAGCGCCGCTGATGTAGACGCGGATATCGGTCGGGACGGATTCGGTGTTTGTGATCTGTAGTTCAGCCGGTTCGCTCAAACGGTCTCTTGCAAGGAGGAAGATGCCGCCGGCAAGCGGTAGCGCCAGCAGCGCGACGATAAACCAGTGGTAGTGTTCAAGCCGATCAGCCAAGGGCGGGGGACCTCGCGACCAAGACATTGCTGGCCGAACTATAGTTGCGGGCCAGGCAGCCGTCAAGGCGTCAGCGGCGTGGGCAGGGAAGAGGATCGCCGATAGGCCGCACGGACCCTGCGTCTTCGTCGACGGTCCATGCATAGTCGCGGTACGTCACGGTCCACGTGCCGTCGCCGTTGTAGTTGGCCTCTGCGGTGAGGGTCAGCGCGGGCTGATCCGGGCAGCCGGCGTGCTCGCGGGAGACGAGGGCGATGACGCCTTCGAGGGTCATGCGAGGCGAGCGGGGAGCTTCCGAACGACCCGCGCGATTTGCAGGGTCCGAATCCGATAGGTGCACCAAAAGGAAGAGAGCCAGGCCGAAGGCGGCGACTGCGCCGACGATGGCGGCGGCGAGCAGAGGTCGGGGCGGCACGGCGGGCGGAGTATAACACGTAGGAATCGGTCGGCCCGGTGCTATACTGGCTCTATCCCGACAGGAGGATTGCCGTGCGCGGCCGTGACTTCATCTCTATCACTGATGTAACGTCGCAGGAGCTCGACACTGTCCTCCAGACTGCGATGGGCCTGAAGGACAAGGGCAGGCAGACGCTGTTGGCGGGGAAGACGCTGGCCCTCGTATTCGAGAAACCTTCCCTACGTACCCGCGTTTCCTTTCATGTGGCGATGCGACATCTGGGAGGCGATTGCATCTACCTTTCGCCGCCCGAGGTTGGCCTCGGCGAGCGCGAGACGCCCGCCGACGTCGCCCGCGTCCTAAGCCGCTACGTCGACTGCATAGCTGCGCGCACCTTCAAGACAGAGACGCAATCCGAATTGGCTGCGCACGCCACGGTGCCGGTGATCAACGCTCTCTCGGACGGCGAGCACCCATGTCAGGCTCTGGCAGACATGCTGACCGTTCGTGAGAAGAAGGGCGGGCTGCGTGGACTGACGCTGGCGTTTATCGGCGACGGCAACAACGTGGCCAACTCGTTGAGCCTCGCGGCGGCGATGTCCGGGATGCACTTCCGGATCGCTTCTCCTGAAGAGTATGGATTGCCGGGCGATATTCGCGCGCGAGCGTCCGAACTGGCGGAGGCGTCCGGGGGGAGCTTGAAGGCGATGCACAATCCCGCCGAGGCGGTGGCGGACGCCGATGTCGTTTATACGGATGTATGGACGAGTATGGGGCAAGAACACGAGGCATCTCAGCGCAAGGAGTATTTCGCCGGGTACAAAGTCGACGCAAAGCTGGTGGCAGAGGCGAAACCAGACGCAATCTTCATGCATGACCTTCCCGCTCATCGCGGTGAGGAAGTCAGCGGTGACGTGATCGACGGGCCGCATTCGGTGGTGTTCGACCAAGCAGAGAACCGGCTTCACGCGCAGAAGGCGCTGCTCGCCCTCATTTTGAGCGACGAGACCGGATCCTGATGACGATCTGGCACTCTATTCGCGACGCCCTGGACACCTTTAGGCCTGCGAGCATAATCGATATCCTCGTGATCGCCGTGCTGATATACCTAGCGCTGCTTCTCATCAAAGGCACAACAGCGATGTCATTGCTGCGCGGCATTGTGATGGTCGTAGTTGGGGTCGTGATCCTCGCGCAGGTCCTCAACCTCACGGTCCTCGACTGGCTGATCCGCTATTCATTGCCGGCCATACTGATCGGGATCCCCATTATCTTTCAGTCCGAGATCCGCCGATTTCTCGAGCGGCTGGGGCGGACGAGCAGATGGCCATGGCCGGGCCGCGCGCTATACGAGGGAGTGGTCGATACAATCGCCGACGCGAGTCTAAACCTGGCGGAAAAGCGACACGGAGCGATCGTCGTTCTTGAGCGCGAGACGGGCCTCGAGGACTACATCGACAGCGGTGTAAAGCTCGACGCTCAGTGTTCGGTACAGCTGCTGATGAGTGTCTTCTACCCGAACTCAGCGCTGCATGACGGGGCTGTTGTCGTGCGAGAAGATCGCGCGATTGCCGCGAGTTGCACGCTGCCCCTTTCAGACCGAATGGATGCCGGCTTTCACGGGACGAGGCACCGGGCGGCGCTGGGCGTGACGGAGCGGACCGACGCTATCGCTGTCGTTGTTTCGGAGGAGACGGGGCAGATCTCGATCGCAGCGAACGCCCGGATCATTTCGAACCTTGACGGGCCGAGGTTGCGTGGCATCTTGCGCAGTCTACTTCTCCCCGCCCCCGACTTGGACAAGCCGATCGCGAGGCGCTTGCCGCGCCTTACGCGCTAGCACGCCTATGGAACAAATCCGCATGCTCATCTGGGAGGCCGCCGTCGTAATAGGCGCGCTGCTAAGGCCCGCTGCAAAGTCGGTGCGCGAGAATAGCGGCTTGGCGGTATTATCGGTCGTGCTAGCCTTCGGGCTTTGGATCTTCGTTACGGACGCTGAAAACCCCGAGCAAACACACCGGTTGGACTCGGACATACCAGTACGGCCTGTGAATGTCCCGGCGGATGTTTGGGTGCCAAAAGAAGTGGGTAAGGCGCGGGTGGAGGTAAGGGTCGAGGACAAGGTTTTCGATAGCCTAACCACCCAAGATTTCGAGGCTACCGCAGATCTCACAGGACTCACTGTCGGGGTCTTTGATGTGAAGGTAGACGTGAAAGCTCTTACAGACCGCGGCAACTTGCGCGTTGTCGACGTACTGAATGACAACGATCAGATAAAGGTGCAGCTCTTCCAGCTCATTAGCAAACCAGTGCCGTTGGAGCTGGAGACGCTTCATTCGCCGCCATCAGAATTTGAATTAAGCCATACCAAGCTCGCGGTGGAGACGGCTGTCGTGTCCGGACCACAAGGCGGAGTCGCAACCGTCGCCAAGGCTGTGGCGTCGGTCGATATTGAAGGCAGGACGGAGCCTTTCACTACGGCTGTTCGTCTCGAAGCTCGAAATCAAAGTGGGGTGCTGGTACAGGACGTGGAGGTCAACCCGGTCGTAGTCGATGTAAGTATCGGAATCGAACAGAAGTCGTTTGGCCGCGCATTGGCCGTCAGCCCGCAGCTCAAAGGCACTCCCCGGGAGGGCTATAATGTCCTCGGCGTTTCCGTAGAGCCCGCGGTTGTCACCGTATTCGGGTCGCAGACGTTCGTCGAGCAGGCGGTGGCGATACTGACTCAACCGGTCGACATTGACGATGCGAC
>VBEJ01000066.1 GCA_005882985.1 Chloroflexota bacterium | reverse complement strand
TTGCCTTCGCCCTTGCCGGCCAGGGCGCGATCGGAGCGCAGGACGACACCGCGGCGGGCGTTGACCTCTATCACGAGGCCATCGACATGCTCGCGTCTTGCGGTGATCGGCTACTTGAGCAGTCGGTCCAAGGTCAGCTCGTCAGCCTCCTAGCTCGCAGTGAGGACCCCGGTCCCGCGCTAGCGAGCTTCGTCGATATCGTGAATGACTGGCAGATCTGCGGGGACACGCTCCTGGCACCGGGAATCGGCCACCTGGTGGTCTTGCTAGCCTGGCTTGGTCACAATGACGGCGCTGCCCGGCTCTACGGTGCGGTCACGCACGGCATCGAACTCGATGCTATCGTGCCCGGTCTGGATGCCTGCATCTCCTCACTGCGCGAGGCAATGGGCGACGCCGCATTCCTTTCGTCCCGCGATGCGGGCGCGGCGCTGAGCTACCAGGCCGCCGGCGAACTGGCTCGCGAGCTGATCCAGCGCGCCCGCGACGAGCTTGGACAATCGCCATAAAACACCGCTCGCGCCGGCCGCAGCAGGGGCTCGCAGTCGCGGCGCTTATTCACACCGAATTCACAGCTCTCCCGAATGTGGACGCTTGGGCCAACGACCCCTGGCGTCTGGCATAGTTCGCGTCTTGTTCGACAGCTTATCAGGCACGGCTCCGGTAGACAGCCGGGGACGCGACAGTCTGTGAAGAACGTGCGACCGGGTTTCGTTGGTGCTCCTCGGCGCTAGGACTCCGTTCTCACATTGGGCGGGCGGAACATACGCGCGAAGTGCCCCACGGCGGCAGGGTTGCCTTCGATCTTCAGTCGGCCAGTCGTGAGAGCGTTGGCGGGGGTGAGGGACGAGCTCATCGCGCGCCACGTGGCGCTGTCACAGGACATCACCAAGTCGGGATCGCGGGCCGCGCCTTGCACGATTTCGAGCATGCCATCATCAACGCGGGCGGTGAAGACTTCACCGTCGATCCGGACCTCGTAGGTCTCGTGGACTCCTGCGGCCGCCTCCGGCCGGAAGATGATCCCGAGGCCCGTCGCGCCCCAACGCGGGCGAAACTCGTCCTCTGGCGAATCTTGGCGGAGCGTCCATATGCCCCAGCGGGCAAAGACGTGGATCGGCTCTTCGAGCCCCCAGCCCAGCTCCGTCAGCTCGTAGACAGTTGAGCCGGCGGGAGGTGGCAGAGTGCGTCGCCGGATTATCCCTTCCTTCTCCAATTCTTTGAGCCGGGCAGCGAGCAGATTGGTACCAATCCCGGGCAGCCCATCGAGCAAGTCCTTGTAGCGCTGAGGGCCGACGAGCAGATTGCGCACGATTAGCAGCGTCCAACGCTCGCCCAGGATATCCAGGGAGCGGGCGAGCGGGCAGAACTGTTTGTAGGTCCGTTTCGGCTCAACGTGCGATTTCTTCATGGTCCGTCAGGTGGAGGCGCCATATAGCTAGCACTCGCTTTACTATATCCCCGCCGCAGCAAGATTATCAAGCACGCCCTTGACAATCATATAGTAGTTGCTATCTAATATGCAACATCTGCTGCCATACACCCTAAAGGAGGGAAATAATGACTCGCCGATCACTGCCCCTTTCCGTTGCGTCGTTTCAACTTGCGGCTTTCATGGGCCAACCCTAAAGGAGGGAATCATGACACTCCGGACACTTGTAACTGGGCTCTGCGCGATCCTCGGCTTGTTGGCGATCACGGTAGCGGGCAATGACAGCCGGGTAGCCGGCGCCGCGGATGCGATCGTCGAGCTGCCGGTCTCGTTCCAAGTAGTAAACACGAACACGTCGGGTGCGGCGTGCCCCTCGGATGGGTTGCCGTACACCGTGGAGGCGCACCTGGTTGGGCCCCAGTCCATCATATATGGGTCGGCGCAGCGCGCAATTACCGTCTACGTGCACGGCTTCAGCTCCTCGGAACCCAACTGGTCTTTCAAGCTGGTTCCCGGCTATGACCTGCCCGTGGAGATGGCGAAACTCGGTCACGTGTCGCTCGTCATTAACCGCCTTGGCTATTCTCCGAGCGATCACCCGCCCGGATTCGAAAGCTGCATCGGGAGTGCAGCGGACGTAGTGCACCAGATTATCGGGCAGCTAAGGAGCCCGGGAGCCCGACTCTCAGACGGCACACGTGTGGTCTTCTCAAGGGTGGCGCTGGCGGGACATGACACCGGCGCGACGGTCGCCGAAGTCGAGGCGTACTCATACAAAGACATCGACGGCCTTTTCATCAGCGCGTTCGCGAACACGGGGTTCACACAGAAGATAGCGGAGTGGTCCTTCAAGGCAGGGGCCGTCTGCCTGCAGGGCGGCCAGCCGTCGGACCGGGGAGCGCCCAACTACCATTTTTTCCCACCGGTCAGTGACCAGGAGTTCAGTCAAGACGAGGCGCTACTACGTGAGATCTTTCCCGACACCGATGAGACGGTGTTCCAGGCGATCAAGCAGGCGATCGCCACGGGTCAGCGCCAATTGAACCCGTGCGGGGACATCAACTCCGTTCCGGGCGCCGTGGCCAGCGACCTGGCGAGGCTGAACGAGATCACTGTGCCTGTGTTGATCTTCGTCACAGATCACGACTTCGCCTTTTCGAAAGACGGGTTGGATCGAGAGAGAACCTTCTTTACGGGCAGTAGCGACGTCTCTTCTCCGCACCTGTTCGACACTGAAGACACCCCCCACACCCCGCACTTTTGGATGTGGGGACTGACAGCGTCGAAGGCGCGCGAAATCGAGTCGGACTGGCTCTGCGCACGCGGCTTCGTGAGCGAGGGTGTGAACTGTTCGACACCCGGAAAGGTGAGCGGTGGCGGCCAGATCGACCCCGGTACCGGAGAACCGGCGACCGACCCGCTGACTGGCCAGGTGCTGCAGCTCGCGACGATGCTCATTCAGCCGGGCTCGGCCAGCGCGAGCGCCGGCGGGCAGGCGAACTTCGGATTCGTTGCACACTACGCGAGCGGCGATGCAGCGCCGAGCGGGAACCTGACGTATAAGGACCAAGGGGCGGGCGTCGACCTGAGGGCGACATCGCTTCAGATGCTCGCGATCAGCGATGGCGCTTGCGGGACGAATTCGCACGCTCGCTTCACAGGCAATGCGACGGTGAACGGTTCAGCGAATCAGAGCTTCGTCGTTGAGGTCGACGATTGCGCGCAGCCTGGTTCAACGGACAACTTCAGGATCACGGTGTCCGGGCCGAACCAGACCTACGAGGCGGAAGGTAAATTGATCGACGGTAACATCTCCATACACAGATAGCGCACCCCAGTTGACGGTCGGTTCCACAGGCCCGGTCGCAGTGCCGAACACCTGCGCGACGTACTCGGCACTGCGGCCTTCGACGCGCTGACACGCGAGGGTGCTTCACTGGATCGCAGCCAGGTCGTCGCGTACGCACACGCCGAGATCCAGCGCGTCCGAGACGAGAAATAGGGACTCGCCATAGAGATGGCTGGCACGGACGGGTGCAAGGGCGGCCAGACCTCAAACTGAGTAATACAATTCCGGTGCGAGAGCCCTTGCCTACGCAACACGACAGGCCCGTAGGCAAAGGGCTGTGGCCTCCGGAAGCAGACGGCAAAGATGGCCTAAAAACGCGGTTTTCAGGTTCAGTCAGACACAAATCGCGGCAGATAATCTTCCCAAGCAGAGGGTCGCGGGTTCCCGGACGGGCCTGTAGGGCGAGCCCCGTCTCCCGCTCCAGATACGATTGCGGCGCCTCGCCGAATGCCTAACGGCGGTTGTTTCTTGCAGTCAGATGGCCCCGTCCCTCCGTTTCGTATCTAACGCCCTGAGCATCTGACTTCACGTAGATACGAATTTCGGAGCATCTGACAACGCGCAGATGGCCCCGCGCCTAGTTTACTCTGGTTGTACAATTCGCGCCATGAAACCGGACGTCCGCTACTGCATGACCTCGGACGACTTTGGCATGTGCCATGCCGGCAACGCGGCGATAACGCGCTCGCTCACGGCAGGGGTGGTCACGTCCACGACCCTGGTGGGTCCCTGTGCCTGGGCCCTCCACGCGATGCAGCGGCTGGCGGCCCATCGGAGAGGGACGGGGCGACGATGAAAGCGTCAGAGGTCCAGCGTGCGGTGGCTGCGGCCAGGTCGATCGCGGCAGCGCTCGACCTGAGCGTCGAGGACGCGACCGTTCTTAACGACTCGAACCGGCTCGTCCTCCGCCTGATGCCTTGCGACGTCGTTGCCCGGGTCGCGCCCATGGCGTATCAAGCGAGCGCAGAGACAGCCGTTGAGCAAGCTCAACGGCTCGCGGAGACCGACAGCCCGGTCGCTGCGCTTGAGCCTCGAGTCGAGCCACGCGTCTACGTGCGTGACGGCTTCGTAATCGACATGTGGACCTACTACGAACACGTGCCGTCTCGAGAGCTCCCGCCAGCCGACTACGCGCAGGCGCTCGAGCGCCTCCATGCCGGCATGCGGAAGATCGACGTCACGACGTCGCACTTCATGGATCGAGTCGCGGATAATCAACAAGACGTTGCGAGCCGCGACGTCACTCCGGAGCTCCCGGACGCGGACCGGGAGCTTCTCGCCAACACGCTGCGGAGCTTGAGGCGGTCGATCGTCGACCGGGGCGCCGCCGAGCAGCTGCTGCACGGTGAGCCGCACCCGTGGAACGTGCTCAGCACGAAGAACGGGCCGCTCTTCATAGACTTCGAGAACTCTGTCCGCGGGCCCGTCGAGTTCGACCTTGCCTGGGTGCCCGAAGAGGTCAGCGAGCACTACCCGAACGCGGATCAAGAACTGGTCGGCGACTGCCGGGGCCTCGTGATTGCGGTAGTCGCAGCGTGCCACTGGCGTTGGTACGACCAGCACCCGGGCAATACACGAAGGGCGGAATGGATCAGCGCCTTGCGCCAGGGTCCGCCGTGGCCCTCGGTCGATGCCGTGTAGGGCCGACGTGTGTAGCGTCGAGTTGCTTGAATTGCTCTTTCTTGCCAGCCATTACATCTCTTCGGGGCGACGGTGATCCTGGCATCGCGCATCGCGGCGAAGGCGGCCGGCGGCGAGATACTGGTTGCGGACACTGTGCGGGGACTGTGCAGCGGCAAGGGCTTCTTGTTCGCGGACCGCGGGGGAGTTCGTGGCGGTGCGCTCCAAATACGATTTCTGGCCCCCAGACTACT
>VBEJ01000065.1 GCA_005882985.1 Chloroflexota bacterium | reverse complement strand
CCCCTCGAGGCCGATCAGGAACTCCCATCGGTCGGAGTGCCCCAGGCGGAGGGTGCCACCTGCCTGACCGGCCCGGAGGAGCGGGCCTCTCCGCACCTCCTGTGCTCGCCTCCTCCTACATCAGACCGTCGAAGCGGTCTTTGCGCCCTGCGACGATCTGCTGCAGCTCGTGCTCGGGGAAGCCCTCGCGCTTGTAGCTGCGGTAGCCGCCGCCTGAGCCGGCGATGAGCTTGCCCAGCGCCGACACGGTCTTTGCGACCAGTGCGCCCGGTGTTCGGACCGTGACCGTCCGAACGCGTGCCCGGACTGCCTGCCCTGCGGTCCTCTGTGCGATAGCCATTTCGTGCACTCCTTTCGCTATGTCCCAACGGCTATCTGCAATTTAGGGCGGACCAACTAGGGCAACATCGGGCGGAATACCCATCTCTGCAGCGAGCGAACAACGCACACCAATGGGCATAATTACCCACCAGCAGATCCGCGCGGGCCGGATCCGAGCGCGGAACGGGCGCGACCGTACCAGTCTTATCTGGGCGGATAGTTCGGGTCGCGACGCCTGATCGACTCGACCGGCCCAAGGGCGGCGGCCTGGTCGAGGTGGGGGGTGCAGAACAACACCCTCGCGATAGAGGGCACGTCGAGCGAGCAAATTACTTGCGGCGCGGAGCCGTCCGGCAGGGTGCAGTCCCACCAATGATCGATGCGAGGCCGCGGTGGACCGGGTGTGGAACTGTTCAAAGCCTTCTGCAGCGCCCGACGCATATCATCCTTGAGCGCAGGGCTTCGGCCAGGTGCAAACGCCCATGTCCAATAGCCGACAAAGGCCGCTCGGTTCCCAGGGGTGTCCTGATTACGCGGCTCCAGGGCGTTGTTGTCCTCTTGGTACTCCTGGCCGGTCCTACGTTCATGCGCGTCGAACCGATAGTTATTCAGAGCGCATAACTGGTCCAACGCGTTCATAAAGGTAGTCATGTCGTCGTTAAGCACGTTGATCTGAAGCCCCTGGATGCTGATATTCGCCGCCACAACAAACGGGTCCACTGGGTGCCCACCACCGAGCTGCGTCGCCAAATACTGTCTCGCTTCGGGACTTCTCGTCAGATAATCGAACCGCAATCCCATTACGCCCTTCTCCAGATGAAACGGCATGATACCCATGGGTATCCCTCCTTTCTAACTGGTCCAATCGACTGAATACAGCCTGTAGCGCTCCGAGAGCCCTTTCAGAGCCACACGTCCGTAGTCCGTGAAAGCGAAACCCTTTCCCGCCGCCAACTGCCTCACCACGTCAGAAACAAGAATCTGCCCCGGCCGGGCGCGGCTAGCGATGCGGGCCGCAGCCTGGACGGCGGTACCAAACAGATCTCCTTCCTCGGCAACAGGCTCGCCCGCGTTAAGGCCCACGCGCACGCGGATCAGCCTACCAGCATCCATTTCGCTCTCGCGCGCGAACGCCCTCTGGATGTCAACGGCGCACTCGATCGCGGCGGCCGCGGACGGAAATGAGGCCATGATGCCATCGCCGGTGTGCTTGATCTCCGAGCCAGAGCGCCTGGCCAGGCATTCCCGTATCCTGGCGTTGTGAGCCCGCAGCACCTGCTGCGCTCCGTCGTCGCCCAACCTCTCTGTCAGCGGCGTACTTCCCTCCATATCGGTAAATAGGATTACCATCAGCCGCTGCTCAGCCGTCGATGGCCGAAGTTGTATGGAAGCACCAGGCTGGGGATCTTTCTCCTCTCCGCCGTCGTGCTGACCAGCAGGGGCAACGGGCTGCGGGGCCGTCTGTCCCGCCAACCCTCGCTCGAAAGCGTACGCTGTGGCGGCGGACCGCCGGTCCACACCGATCTTGTCGAAGATGTTGCTCATGTGCCTCGCCACTGTTTTGACGCTCAGCACGAGTTCGTCAGCGATCTGCTGATTGCTCTGGCCCCTAGCGACAAGGCGAAGGACTTCCACTTCGCGCTCGCTCAGATTGTCTGGGTAGGAAGGACGAATCGCGGATTTCATGGCCACGCTCGCTTGCAGAGATTCGGCCAGCTCCGCGGCGCGCCTCGTAAATAGATCCGCCTTGAGGGCTTGGAATTTTGGCACGGCCTCGGTCAATAATTCAGCGGCCTGCTCGCGGTCGCCGCGACCGGCCCGATCCATGAGCATTTCTGCGTACTCAAAGCGTGATCGGGCGAGCTCCGGCAGGCTGCCGGCGCGTCCGCCCACCTCCATCGCCTCCGCGAAATGCGCCTCCGCCTTGTCCCACCACCTGTTGCCGGCGGCGATCACGCCCAGCACCCGTGGAATAAGGAAACCCCAGCTCGGGCAGATCAGCGCGCCCCGTTCGTGCGCCGCCGAAATGTGCTCATAAGAAGCAAGAGAACTTTCTCGATCTCCGACGAGGCTGGCAGTTTCGGCTAAAGCACAGAAAGTCGGCAGCGATTGCAGATCCCTGCGCGCGAACTGCATAACCCCCGACGGCAGACTGTCCAGGAGTTCGCTGGCAGCCTGCGTCTGACCAGCCCTTGCCCTAATGAGGGCGCGGTAGATAATCGCCATTATGTTGATCAAAGGTCCGGGTTCATCGAAGACCTCTCCCGGCTCGGCGATGAGCTTGATCGCGTCCTCCGCCTCGTCGAAATCCCCCACCGAAGAGCGAACGTTGGCCAGTGTTGGCAGCAAGATTACGGATCCCCAAGGGTAGTGCGAACGCCGCCCCGCCGCCATCCCGGCCGCGGCGTATCGCTGTAACTGGTCGAAGCTGCCGCGATGGTAGGCGATGGACACGCTGTATGAAAGAGCCAGCGAGTACTCAGCCCAATCGCGCACACCGAGAGTAACTTCACGCGCCTCCTCGGCTGCTCGCTCGGCTTCGTCCAACCTCCCGAGCGAGATTAGGACCGAGCAGCGCCGCACCAGTGGCCAGCACAGCCGTTCAGCCTCCCCAACCGCCTTCGCGAAATTAATCGCTTCTCCCTGGCTGTTGAGTGCCTGCTCCAACTGCAGTGTCTGCATCTGAGCAAGCGAAAGCGTGCTTACTGCGCGCGCGCACAGCCGATCGTCGTGAATTCCCTTGGCAATCTGCAGTGACTCCCTAGCAAGCTGTTCGGCCATGCCTGACTGACGGGCATGGAAGTAAGCCGTGGCCATAGCCTCGACGGCGTGCGAACGCACTCCCGGATCTGCCTCCCGAAGCAGGGCGACGGCCTCTTTCAGCGGCTGCACATCAGCCAGCGTCCCGATCGGTGCCGGGGCCAGAGTAGCGTTGATCCGCAGTCTCTCCGTCAATGCTTTCACCAACGAGGATGAATCCCCGGTCTCGCGGAAGCCCTCAATGGCCCTTTCTAAATGCGCACAGCTTGGGCCGGCATCCTGGTCCCGCAAGTACGAGACGCCGGCCCAATAGTGCAGTTGGGCCAGGTCGTGCGCTGAGAAACCTGCACTTGAGCGCGCGCTCATCAGCGCCGCCTCGTAATATCTCGCCGCTTCACCCCAGGCGCACAACTCAAGCGCTTGGTCAGCCGCCTGGCGCGCGTACTCCACTATTTTCTCGGCGTGTGCCAGCGGGCCCGATAACACGAGATGGTGAGCGATCTCCAAGATGTGGTCTTCCAGACTGTCCGGGTGTTGCTGTTCAAGAGCGTCGGCGATTCGAGAGTGCATCTTTTGACGCCGCGGGCCGGTCGTGCCGGAATACAGTACCTTCCGGATAAGCGGGTGGGCAAAGCGGAACGCGCCCCCGTCGGTCAACAAAAAGCCCTCCTCGAGGCAGAATTCCAGCGCTTGAAGAAGCTCTTCTTCATCGGCTTCGGCAACGGTCAGGAGCAGCGAAAAACCGAACCGATCGCCCAGGAACGCTGCGAATGTGAGGACCTTCCGTTGGAAGGCGTTTAATCGTTTAAGGCGAAGCGCGATTGCGTCCGTTAGCTGACTTGGTAATCGCAGATGAGACGCCGGCGCAGCCGTGACGAGATAGCCCCCGCGCTCGCCAATCGCGCTGTCCTGTGCCAGCTGGCGCATCGCTTCTTGGATGAAAAGCGGGTTGCCAGCGGTCGCGTCAAGCACAGTGGTCACAAGTTGGTGCGAGGGCCGGGCGAAACCAAGGCCGCCGATTAAGCGGGCAGTCTCGTTATCGTCGAGACCCCCCAGTTCGAGGGTCTCGCAGATGTCCTCGCGCTTTAGGCGATCGATTGACTGCGCAATCCTTGCCTCCGTGTCCACCGACCTGTAAGTGGCAATCGCCAAGAACCTCATTGGTTGGACTGCTGCCCGCTCCGCCAGAGCAAAGGTCAGATGAATTAGCAAGGCCATTGAAGGGTAGTCCGCCCAGTGAATGTCGTCCAAAACAAGAACGGTTGCGCGCTCCGGGGCGCCGTCCATAAGCAGCCGGCAGGCCGGAAGAAACAACCCGGACTGCTCCTGCTGAGAAGCCCGGCCAATGGAGCGGCCTTCCGCTACGTGATCCTTGCCAAGAAGCCTCTTAATCACGGCCGCCTCCTCAGCCGCAAGGATATCGAGGGAATCGGGACGAGAGTCCAGGAGGGAGCGGAACACCTCGACAAATGGCAGATAAG
The DNA here is from genome assembly GCA_005882985.1 of Chloroflexota bacterium. Lineage (GTDB taxonomy): Bacteria > Chloroflexota > Dehalococcoidia > SM23-28-2 > RBG-16-64-32 > CF-163. Next base: position 531 of record VBEJ01000065.1, on the reverse strand, counting down.
GCACCGGAGGGTCTTCATGGCAATGGCCATAGAGAACCATCGCTCTCGGCTGAATCTCGGCGCGCAGTTCCCGCAGGAGCCGGGTCTTGCCGACGCCCGCGTCGCCCCCGATGAGCACGAGGCGCGGCCGCCCCGATTCGGCCTCGTTGAACGCCTTCTTGAGGAGGGCTAGTTCGCGCTGACGCCCGACAAAACGGCTCTGTCGTCCCGCATCATCTGGAACCGGGGAATGCCCATGTAGTTTGGCAACCAACGTTTCCCTCTCAACTGCCCGAAGTGCCCCGCATTCTACAGGACTCCGGAAAAGAAATACATACCAGAAATCCAGTAGTTCCGGCGATACTCGGGTGTTGGTCTTCCAGTCTATCCGTGACAGAAGGGGGGAGTTCTCACCCTCGGTGTCGCTGCCGTCAGAGGCGTGCAACACTTGCGCGAAGAGACCGGTCAGCTTCGTGATGGCGGTGATGTGGCGAAGCCGCCCGCCCGCGTTCGGGGCGACGTCGCTACGGAGATCGCGCGGTAATGCGCGCG
>VBEJ01000012.1 GCA_005882985.1 Chloroflexota bacterium | reverse complement strand
CTCAGTCGGTATCGCCGTCGGTGTTTCGGTCGGCGTGTCGGTCGGAGTCTCCGTCGGCGTCGCCGTCGGTGTGTCTGTCGGAGTGTCCGTTGGGGTCTCTGTTGGAGTGGCCGTCGGCGTCTCTGTTGGAGTGGCCGTCGGGGTCTCTGTCGGAGTGGCCGTTGGAGTCTCCGTTGGAGTCTCTGTTGGAGTGGCCGTTGGCGTGGGAGTGTCCGTCGGCGTCTCCGTGGGCGTAGCCGTTGGGGTCTCGGTTGGCGTCGCCGTCGCGGTCGCCGTTGCAGTCGATGCCGGCGTGTCCGTCGGGGTCGCGCCGCCGTTCGGTCCGGCGTTCAGGCCGACGCCGATCAGCACCCACTTCGCTACAGCAGCGAGGTTCCATGACATTGTGACCGTGCCCGAACTTGGCTCGTCACTTCCCGCGCCGCGAACACCGGCCGGCACAGCGTCGTTCCAGTGGCTTGTCTGGCCGCCACCGGCCGTCGCCGCGACTTGGCCCGATACTGCCAGCACGTCGTGAACGACATCGCCGCTCGTCGCCGGCACGCTTACCGATGCGGAGTTGCTAGTGCCCTTGGCCTCGATCACGCTGCCGATCGGGTCCGCCTGGTCGACGCCGGTCCACGAGGTCGCGCCGCACACCGTCTCGGCCGCCGTCGACGCGGTCATCGTGACCACGATGTTGTGCGTGCCGGATGCCGGCGAGGTCAGCTGCCACACCTCGGCCCGGGATTCGTTGCTGTTGTTTCTGAACGCCACCTGCGACAGCGACTGGCCGTTGAAGGTAACGCTCTGGACCTTCTGGTTCTGCCTCGGCGCCAGCGAAAGGCCTACGAGCAGGAAGCGGTCATTTCCACCGCCGACTGTGTGCGACCACGTGAAGCTGGCGCTATTTCCGGGCGTGCAGGCTGATCCAGCATCAAACGCGATGCCCGCGGCCTCACCGCGAGCCTGCATGAATACAGCGGTCGCCACCATTACGGCCACCGCCACTACGATGAGACTGACTTTACGGAACATCTTGTGCCTCCGGGACTAGGGATTTTTATGTCTTCCACCAGTCCAGATGAGGCACGCGTCCTTACGTTTCCTTAACGAAGGTGAACGCTCTCTTAACTTAGGTGAATGTTCGGTTACGGGCGGTTAAAGGGAGGTCCGTCTACGCCCCACAACCCGTAGCGCGCCCGCCGGGGGCGACCGAGCGCGGGGCGGGGAGGACTTCGGCGAAGGTGTTCCGGGCGGCGCAACCGGGGCAGCGGCCTAGCCACTTGGGCTCTCGTGGCCGCACTCGGAGCAGGCGAAGGTGGTACGCGCGGGCCTGGAGCTGACGGTCGCCGTTGCGGGCATTATGGACTACTGGTCAGCGGCAGGACAACGGCGGGATGGCACTCGTCCACGAAAAATCGAGAGCTGATGCGGCCCTTTCCGACTCGACCTATAGGACTCTTGTCGTCTTTGTGTTTGCCGGCTGCTCTGACAACGTTGTCCGATCTACTTGACAGATTAAATTCGTTTGGTAATTTTGATGTTTTTTTATACATACAGCGTGTATGTTTCTCGGCCCGTTGGACCAATAGCCCCTTTCTGCCCCAAGTGCCCTGCTCGCGTCTGTGGCTAAATGATAGACGGACCGGGCGGGAAACCAGGGGGAAATGGCGCTGGGGAGGCGCCAGACGCGATTGGGCGCTAGTCGCTGGCGTCATAGGCCGAACGCCGGAGGCGGGTCACGCCTATTTAACATCGCTGGCCGTATACCGCCTGTTCTAGAGATATGTCGATGTAGCTATCGTAGTTGAGATCAAGGCGGCCTTCATAGCCCGGTGGAGCAGTCGGGTTCCCGCCTATCATCCCGTAGCCCGCCCGCCATTTCGATGTCAATCGGTTATCGTTAACATCTGAATATTCCTACACCTCGCCGCCACAAATGAAAGGAATAGAACGGACACTCACCGGCAACTCACCGCCACTCGCGCCGGAAAGGCGGCTCATACAGCCGCAACGATCGACGAGACGCGCAGCAAGGGCCGGCGCTTAAGCGCAGCCCTTACCGAAGTAGTTGAGCATCCTCACAATGTCAGTGATGTCTACGAACCCGTCCGGCGGGTCAGGCGCGATGTTGTAACGCACGAGCGCCGGCGACACCGCCTGGCCGAAGTGATTTACTAGCGGAATAACATCGCTGATATCCGAATAACCATCGTTATTCACATCCGCTGGCCAGGCATTGCCACCGCAGTGAGCAAGTGGTGCGGTTCCCACGGCGTTCTCGGTGTTGCTACCAAATCCATCGCAATCGGGATCGCCGGCCGGGATTAGCCAGGGTGGCAAAGTCTGGGTTGGGTTCGGCCAATTCGGGCAGTTGTCTACTCCATCGGGCGCGGAATCCCCATCGCAGTCGGCGTTAGTCGGGCACGTATCGAACGGGTCCCACGCGCCGTCGTTATCGGAGTCGCCGACGTCGCGAACGAATACGTCCGACTGGTTGTTAGTATCCCCTTCAACCAAGGTGGAGGCCTGCGAATCGAAGGCCACGAACCTCCCATCCGAGGAGATCGCCGGAGGCAAGAACCCGAGGCTGCCGTCGCTTACCTGATTGCCAGCGTTGTCCAAGTTGACACGCACCGTGATGCCTGATGACTTATCATGCAGGAACACATCATGGCAGTTCTGCTGATGACCATAGCTGCAGACGTTCGTATCTCCTGGCACGAGATTCGATGCGTATGATCGGAAAGCCACGAATCGTCCGTCACTACTGACCGCGGCATCGGAGCTAGATTCATCACCCTCCGATCTACTGCTACTAACGCTTATCCTCTGCGTCTCCTCAGTCTGCCGGTCCTTCACAAATACGTCGGTAGTGTTGTTAGTGTCACCAGCCACCAGATTACTCGCGTAGGACTCAAACGCGACGTAACGTGCGTCTTGGCTAATGACAGGCTTAGAGCTGTACTCGTTGCCTTGAATGCCGGCGGTACTAACGCTGATCCTCTCATTGGTTCCAGATTGGCGGTCGCGTAGAAAAACGTCTGTAAATCCGTTTGTGTCATCGTCCGTAAGGCTGGCAGAGGACTGAAAAGCGACGAAGCGCCCATCGCCATTAAGGGAAGGATTGAAACTGCTATTGCTGACTTGGCTACCCGAGTTATTGACACTCTCGCGTTCCGTTAACCCACTTTGGCGATCATGGACGAAGATATCCAAGGCTCCATTTGTATCGCCGACAACGAGGTTGGACGCGCTCGACTGAAAAGCAATGAAACGACCGTCGCCGCTGATTGCAGCCAATCCACTCCAACCGCCGTTGGCCTGACCACCAGCAGACTGCACGTTTATCCGTGTCGTTAGGTTGAGAGTGAGATCCCGTACGAATACGTCCCTTAGGTTATTCGTGTCGTTGGGGACCAAGTTAGTTGCATCGCTCTCAAACGCCACAAAACGGCCATCGGCGCTAATTGCGGGATCGATGCTGAACCCGTTCGCCTGCGTTCCATCGCTGTGCCTACTTACGAGCTCAGTGGCCCCAGTCTGGCGGTTGTGGACGAAGATATCCGAGGTACCGTTGTTGTCGTTGACGACGAGATTTGGCGCGTATGAGTCGAAGGCCACGAAGCGGCCATCTGCATTGACCGACGGCCTTTCACTGTATGAAACCGCCTCAAGGCCAAGGATGGACTGGTCGACTAGGTTCGGCAGACTGACCCGCGTCGTCGCTCCGGGGGCGGCAGACGTGTCTGGGGCCGCAGCCAAGGTGACAGCCGCGAACGCCGCCACCACCAGCGCCGCGAGCTTCTTGGCCACTGTACGAGAGGCTCCTTCCGCGGGAGATGTAACCGCAATATAAGGGTTACTCCTTAGAAGGTCAATACCGGAAATGGATAACGCAGCCGGCGAACAGTTATTGAACTGTAATTCGCGAATGATTCGTCAGACAAACTCAAAAAACGAAAAAACGAACTGTCCCCCGCCCCTCGCTCTTGGAGCCGCAGCTCAAGTAAAACGAACAAGGGACGTCCCTTAGACCACCCCTCTGCTAACAGCTAACGGCTAACAGCTAGTTAAGCTTCAGCGAAACGCTCTTCGTCTCCATGAACATCTCCATCCCCTCCTGGCCCAGCTCCCGCCCGATGCCAGACTGCTTGTACCCGCCGAACGGCATAAGCGGCACACCCAGCGTCCCCGCCGCGTGGTAGCTGTTGATCCACACCGTCCCCGCCTTAATCCCCTTCGCGAACTTGAACGCCCTGTCGATGTCCTTCGTCCACACCGCCGCCGCCAGCCCGTACATCGTGTCGTTCGCCAGCCGCAACCCCTCATCCGCGTCCTTGAACGGGATCACCGACAGCACCGGCCCGAAGATCTCCTCCTGCGCGATCTTCATCCGGTTGTCCACCTGGTCGAAGATCGTCGGCTCGTAGAAATAGCCCTTGTCGTAGCCCTCGCCCGTTAGACGCTTGCCGCCTCGCACGAGCGTCGCCTTTTCGTCGTTCCCCGCCTTCACGTACGACTCCACTGTGCCGAGCTGCGCGTCAGAGACCACCGGCCCCATCCTTGTCGACGGGTCCATCGGATCGCCCACTTTCACCCCGTTCACGAAGTTGCTGAACATGTTCAGGAACTGATCGTGCACGCTCTCCTCCACCAGCAGCCGCGAGCCCGCCTGGCACACCTGTCCGGCGTTCATGTAGATGCCGAACAGCGCGCCGATCACCGCTCCTTGCAGGTTCGCGTCCGCGAACACGATGTTCGGCGACTTCCCGCCCAGCTCGAGCGAGATCTTCTTCACGTTGCTCGCCGCCGCCCGCATCACCTGCTGCCCGACCTCCGTCGAACCGGTGAACGCGACCTTGTCAACGAGCGGCGAAGCGGCGATCCGGTCGCCCACGATCTTGCCCGAGCCCGTCACGACGTTCACGACCCCCGCAGGCGCGCCCGCCTCTGTGAGGATGCGCCCCAGCTCGTACGTCGTGCACGGCGTGTAGGTCGCTGGCTTGATGACGGTGGTGCAGCCGACCGCGAGTGCGGGCGCCAGCTTCCAGGTTGCCAGCAGCATGGGGAAGTTCCACGGTGTAATGATCCCCACGACGCCCACAGGCTCCTTCAGGATCATGCCGATCGCGTCGCTGACGTAGTTCGATACGACCTGGCCCTTGATATCGAG
>VBEJ01000011.1 GCA_005882985.1 Chloroflexota bacterium | reverse complement strand
CTACGGTCATTGGTTTCCCTCAGGCGGTCGACTACACGTTATTACGAATGATACAGCCTGCGCAGTTCAGCACGGAAGGTTAGCGGCGAGCAGTCGGCAAACGCGGCCAAGTGAGCGCAAGGTGCAGCGGCTGTACGATGAAGGGACTCTATGGGGCATCTGACGGGATCGGTCTGGGTCAGAACCATTCTCGGTCTCCTCGTCGCCGCCACCCTGCTCGCGCTCGTCCTGTTGCGCACAGACCTTGACGAGACACTCGATGCGTTAGGCGAGGCGAATTTCGCCTACCTGCCCCCGGCGATGCTCGTGTTCGCGCTGGCCGTCTGGTTCCAGGCCCTTCGCTGGCAGTACCTGCTCAAGCCGTTGGCCGATATCCCGGCGCGCCGCTTGTATCCTGTCGTTTTCGTAGGCCACTTAGCGAACAGCCTTGTGCCGCTGCGAGCGGGCGAAGTATTACGAGCGCTGGTGGTCAACCGCCGCGAGGGTGTCAGCAGGATGGCGGCGCTGGGCACTCTGGTCGTGGAGCGGGCGCTTGACGGACTCGCCCTTACTTTCATGCTCTTGATCTTCGTAGCAGTCGTTGATTCCAGCAGCCGGCTGTGGCAGCTGGTGGTCGCCGGCACCGTCCTCTTCGGCCTCGCGACTGCCATACTCATCTTGATCGCCCTCCATCCGGATCGCTCACTGTCGCTGGGAACGACCGTAATCGAGCATGGGCCGGCCCGGTTTCGCTTGCGTATGAGGCGTTGGCTCAGATCCTTCCTGACGGGCACGCGCGCGCTGCGCACTCCCGGTGGAATCGCCGCGGCGCTGGTTACGACCGCAGCGTTCTGGGTCAGCGTCGCCATCGTCTATGCGATAGTCGGGGAGGCCTTCAACATAGAAGAGGGCTTCGGCACGTACCTCCTCGTCACTGCGGCCGCGAACCTCAGCGTCTCAATCCCCTCGTCACAGGGCGGCCTCGGTCCCTTTGAGTTCTTCGTGCGTGAGACGCTTGTCTTTTCCGGCGTTGCGTCTCCGGTTGCCACTGCTTATGCCCTTGTTCTTCACGCCACTATTCTCGTCACGATGATCGTGATCGGGGCCTTGTGTCTGCGCACTGCCGGCCTCTCACTTGACATGCTGCGCGAGGATTCGCCAATGGAAGAAGAGGAGGAGGAGGCGGCCCTCTAGGGGCTACTTCCCTGCAACCAGGAACAGTTGCTTGCCGAATATGAGGTGAAGAGGCCCCGCGGCCAAGTACAATTTGAGCAAGAATGGCGACTGCGGGAGACGGCTCTTAAACGAATACGGCAGGAACCTCGGCCGCATTTCGCGAACGGTAAGGCCCACGATGTTTAAGGCTTCCTCGAGGCTAAGGTGAGTTAGCGGTAGGTGGTGGTCGAGGTAGTCCCAATATTCGCGATAGGCGTAATGGATGTTCGGCTGGAGGACAAGCAACCGTCCGCCGGGCTTCAGAATGCGGTGGACCTCTCGCAGGACTGCCATCAGCTCGTCCTTCGTCCGCAGGTGCTCGAAGAGGTTGCTCGCGAAGACCGCGTCGACGGTTTGCGCTTCGAAGCTCGACAAGTCAGTTGCGGGCTTCAGAACAACGGTTACGTCTTCCGCCGCGGCGGTCTGCGTATCCTCGCTGAGATCGACTGCGTACTTCTTGGCGCAGCGGATATTGTTGATGAACTCGCAGTACCCGGCGCCCAGGTCGACGACAGTGTCAGACTCTCGCACATACTTCTGGAAGAACGACTGGCAGAGTACCTTCCAAAGTGCGGTCTTGCGCTCTCTCTCGGCGGCGCTGAACCTATGCTCGTACAGATCGCTCAGCGAGTACGGCTCGGTCTGTCCCAACTTCTCCCCCGCTAGCCCGCAGGCACGGAAGTGCGCAGCCAGTCGATCGTGCGGCGTAACCCTTCATCGAGCGATATCTTGGGGCGCCAGCCGAGCACGCGCGCCGTCTTGCTGATGTCTGGGATCCGGCGCTGGATGTCGTGCTCAAGAGCAGGCGTGTGTGCGAGCTGAAATGGCTCGCTGCGTCCGGACAGCTCCCATATCCGGTGGGCAAGCTGCTCAACCGTCGTCGGTGTATCTTCCCCAATGTTGAAGTCGTCATTTTCGGACTTCGGATGGAGACCGGCAGTGACGATGCCATCCGCGATGTCCTCAATGTAGGTAAAGCAGCGCTGCTGTTGGCCAGAGCCCATGATCTCGAGCGGATAGTCTCCGTTGAGCACCTTGCGTGCGAGGTCTGGGATCACGTGGGCGATACCGGGTTCGTCCTCGGGGTGCTCGCCCGGCCCGTAGGCGTTGAAGGGGCGGCAGATCGTGTAGCGGACGCCATACTCTTCGTTGAAAGCGCGACAATAATACTCTCCCACGAGCTTCGAGAAGCCGTAGTGAGTGACAGGTGGTGGCGATTCGAAGACCGCGTCTTCCGGTGAGGGGAAAATGCTCGTACGCTCAAACACCATTGAGGAAGAGATGTAGACGATCTTCGTGCGGTGTTTCACGGCCGCGCGGAAGACGCTGGAAAGCATCAGGTTGTTCTCGTCGAGGATCGTGGCCGGGTAGTCGTGGAAATACTTGATGCCTCCGATTTTGGCGGCGAGGTGGAAGCACACATCGATGCCCTCGACGACCCGGTCGGTCTCTGCCCCATCTCGCAGGTCCGCCTTAATGAATTCGACCGGCGCGTCTGACTCGAGGTTGACGTACCCCTTGGAAAGATCGTCAACCACGCGGACGGTGTGGCGATCCCTCAGCAATCGTCGCACGACTGCACTGCCGATAAACCCGGCTCCCCCCGTCACTAGAATCAAACGTTGTTCCCCTTTCCGAAGGTGATGAGCTCCACGCCGGTTGCCCTGGCGCGTTCTTCGTCCCAAACGCCCCAGCAGTCGACTAGAATGGGCGGCCGCTCGAGCTTCGCGATCTCCTCGAGGTCGAGGCCCAGATAAGCGGCATGGTTGGTTGCGAGAATGATCGCATCGGCATCATTCAGGACCGACTTCACATCCGGCGTCTCGAAGTAGGGGTCGCAGACGATCACGGTTGCGCCTTCTGCCTTCAGCAGCTCGGTTGTGCGGACGGCCGGCGACATCCGAAGGTCGTCGCTCTCTGCCTTGAAGCCAAGGCCGAGAACTACTACTTTGGCTTGCGCCAGAACGCACCCGCGCTTCTCAAGGCTCAACTTCAAGCGGCGGACCATGTGGGCGGGAACACCCTCGTTCAACTTCCAGGCGGTCAGAATGAAGTCCGGGAAGATGAGATCTTCTACGAGGAAATAACCGTCTTTGGTGAGGCAGGGACCGCCGCACGGGCCGGGCAACGGGATACCGCCTCGCGGATAGTTGGCGTTCGCCATCCGGATAATCTCGTGCGCATCTTGGCCGTGCACCTCAGCGAGAAGCGCGAACTCATTGGCGAGTGCGAAAGTCACGTAGCGGTACACGTTTGTGAACAGCTTGGCGAGCTCAGCGCTTGTCGATGTCGTTGTCGAGACGATCTTGTCGGGATTGAGGCACTTCAGAATTTCCGCCGCCACCTGTGTGCTGATGTCGTCGATGCCGCCGGCGACCTCCGGAAGCATCGGCAGCTCCTGGAGGGCGATGCCTGAGGCGATGCGCTCCGGAGTCGAGGCGAGCAGGATATCCTGACCTACTTTCACATTCAGCATGCGTTCCATGAACGGCTTGACTACCTTCAACAGCGTACCCGGAGCGACGGTGCTGCGCAGCATGATGATCTGCACCGGATGGAGCGCGCCCGCCAGGCCTGTCAGGGCCGCGTTCAACTGCGAATAATCGGGCCTGAACTCGCTGTTCAGCACCGTTCCCACGGTGATGAAGATGGCGTCCGCATCGCGCAGATCGGAATAGCTATTCGTCACACGGAAATTGTCGTTGCCCTTGAGTTCCTGGAGCACCTCGTCCGCACCCACTTCTCGGAACGGCATCTTGCCCCAGCGGATGTCTGCTAGCCTGCTCTCATCTACATCCAAGCCGATCGTCCTGATTCCCCGCGAGGCGAAGGCCAGTGCGAGCGGGAGGCCGACCCTTCCCAGGCCCATCACGCCGAGCGTGAAATCGCGGCGCCGGACCTTGTCTAGCAGATCGATTGGTTGCACGTTAGCCTCCGCGGTCTAGCGAGGTGGTGACGCTTCACTTTTAGCGCCTTCTTCCCAAGCCGAACATCCAGCCGGTGAGCATGACCAACGAGACGAGGCTGACGGGCAAAGCGACGAGCAGAAAGCGCGACGGCGCGTGCCTCGCGGCGTACAGCACCCAGCGGCCATAGTTCGGCAGCTCCTTCATTATACTGAAGTGTGATTGCCCCGCTGCCCGATTGGTCCAGACGGCCGGCACCTGCTCGATTCGGTACCCCCGCGCTGCTGCTTTCACGGTCATTTCTACGGAGATGTCGAAAGAGTTCGATACGTTGCTGACGTTCTCCCAGACGACGCGCCGATAGGCGCGAAAACTGTTCGATACGTCATCGCAGGAGACCGAGCTTAGGGCTTTGATGATCTTGCTGTAGTAGCGGGATATCTGTTGCTTGGCGTCGTCACCGATGATGGCGCCGCCTGCGATGTAGCGTGCGCCGGCCACCACGTCGGCGCCTCTGTCTATCGCGCTGAGCATCCTTGGTATAGCCGCGATGTCATCGGAACAATCGCCCATGATGGGGATGACTACGTCTCCACGGGAAGCCTCAACCCCGGCGCGGAGGGCGCTCCCGAACCCGCGCTGATCGGTACGGGTCACGCAGCGGGCCCCGTATCGCTGCTCCATCTCCCGTTGTTCCTCTTGTACGGCGTCCAGAAGCTCCGGCTTGGTGACGTCATAGACCAGGATAATTTCCGGCTGATAAGCGGCGAGCACCGATTGGATCTCGCGCAGAACATCCTCCAGCCGCGGCTCCTGATTGAGCACCGGGATGATCAGCGAGAGGGTGGATTCCAATGGCAAAAAATGCGAAACGAATGCCTGTTTCGTGATGGAAATGCGTGATTCGTTTTTGTTTAGTCCGGGCCGTTATTTTCTCCAGCATAGTGCAGTGCGCAAAGTTGAGCCAGAAGCGGAAGGGGCTGATGGCTGACGGCTAATTGCAGGTGAAGCCGAAGAAGGCGACCAGCCTCGAGATGTCGGTGATGTCGACGAAGCCGTCGACGGGGTCGGGGGCGATGTTCTGCCGCGCGGGAGCGGGTGGCACGGCCAGGCCGAAGTTGGCCGTTAGGGTGGAGACGTCGGTAATGTCAGAGAAGGCGTCATTGTTGACGT
>VBEJ01000153.1 GCA_005882985.1 Chloroflexota bacterium | reverse complement strand
CGTGTCTTGGATACGCGTACCGGTCCGCAGGGAACGCCAGCCGGCGCGGTGGGGAACGGCGGGACGATCAGCGTAGATGTCACAGTCGGCGCTGTCCCGGCAACCGCATCGGGCCTTATCGTGAACACGACGGTCACCCAGGGAACGCAGGGCAGCTTCCTCACCGTCTGGCCGTCAGGCGTCGGGCGTCCGCCTACATCTAACCTGAATTTCTCGGCTGGACAGACGGTCCCGAACCTGGTGGTGGTGAGGATCGGCACGGGAGGCAAAGTTTCAGTGTACAACCAGAAAGGCACCGTCCACGTCATCATGGATGCCGTAGGCTACTTTGCACCATAGTGCGAGACGACGCCTCTCGGCTGGATATCGGCGAGACTGTCGTTCATGGGCGGCTCGCAGGGTGATTGTTATGGTTTTGTTATGTAGCCGTGCTGCTCCTGCTACATCCTTTTGATAACCGGCGGAATAGTATCCGGACATCGGGCGGACAGAGCGCCCCTTGACAGGAGAGGCTCCGCCCCCAGGGATGCACCCCATTGGGATTGCTCTCTCCGCCCTGTAAGTGGTGGCCGGTGCCGAATTCACGGTTCAACCGTGGACAGGCAACCGGTCACCAACTTTTTTTGACCTAGAGCGGCCGCCAGCTGTGGCCGTCCGCCTCAATCAGTTCGTCGGCCTCTTCCGGCCCGGATGTCCCGGCCTGGTAGTTCGGAAACTCCGGCGACGGTAGCTCTTCCCAGGCCTTCAGATACTCGTCCGTGATCCGCCAGGCCGCCTCGACCTCGTCGTTCCGCGCGAAAAGCGTCGCGTCTCCCTGCATTGCATCGAGCAATAAGGTCTCGTAGGCCGACGGCGCGGCCGCAAGGTCGGTCGGCACGTATGTAAAGTCCATGTCCATCGGCCGTATCCGCAAGGGCGATCCAGGCACCTTCGTGTGAAACATCAGCGAGATTCCTTCGTCGGGCTGAATGCGCATGGAGAGCAGGTTCGGCTCCAGACTCGCGCCCTCCACCAGAAACTCCCGGAACAACAGGTGCGGCACTTTCTTGAACTGGATCGCGATCTCCGTGCTCCGCTTCCTCATGCGTTTGCCTGTCCGCAGATAAAAGGGCACGTCGCCCCAGCGCCACGCGTCGATGAACATCTTGAGTCCCACGTATGTCTCCGTCGTGGAATCGGGGCTGACGTTTTCCTCTTCGCGGTAGGCCCGCGCCGGCGTGCCGTTGACGATTCCCCGTCCGTATTGGCCTCGCACAGTGTATCTGCGCACATCTTCGGTGCTTAGCGGCCGAATCGCTTCCAGGACCTTCACCTTCTCGTCGCGCACCCACCGCTCGTTGAAGGCGATCGGCGCTTCCATCGTCACCAGCGAGAGCAGCTGCAGCATGTGGTTCTGCACGATGTCCCGAAGCGCGCCGGACTCCTCGTAATAGCGGCCGCGCTCGCCGATGCCAATACTCTCCGCCACGGTGATCTGGACGTGGTCGACGTAGCGCCTGTTCCAGACCGGCTCGAAGATGCCATTGGCGAAACGGAACACCAGGATGTTCTGGACAGTCTCTTTCCCGAGATAGTGGTCGATGCGGTAGACCTCATCTTCCGAGAAGACGCTGTGTAGCACCCGGTTGAGGTTGCGACACGACTCGAGGTCCCGGCCGAACGGCTTCTCGATGATGATCCGCGACCATCGTCCGCCCGCCCCGTGCGGCCTGACGTGCCCGCCCTGCCCGAGTTCATGGATGATCGGAGCATAGGCGCTTGGTGGCACGGCGAGGTGATAAAGGTGGTTCCCCGGTACAGTGCGCTCGTGCTCGAGCTGCTCGAGACGATCTGCCAGGCGTGAATGGTGCGGCGTTTTATCGTATTCGCCGGCCACATAGAACAAATTCTCCGCGAAGCGCTCCCATGAGGCCGAATCGATCGGGCGCCGGGAGAATTCGCCTATCGCCTGTTTCGCGTGCTCCCGAAATTCGCCGTCGCCCCACTCCGTCCGAGCGTAGCCCACGATTGGGCACTGCGGCGGCAGCGCCTTATCGACCATCAGGTTGTAAAGCGCAGGCAGGAGCATGCGCCGCGTGAGGTCTCCGGACGCCCCGAATATCACGATCGTGCACGGTTCGGCGGCCGGCTCGGGCCGCACAAGGTCCGGCGCCGTCGCTGTCGTCGCCTGCGCGCTCACTCCGTTTTCACCGCATGGCCACCGAACTCCTGGCGCAGCGCGGCGATCAATTTCGCGCCGAACGATTCCTCCTGGCGCGAGCGGAAGCGCGCGAATAGAGCATGTGCCAGCGCCGTCGCCGGCACACCGTGCTCGATTGCCTCGAACACCGTCCACCGGCCCTCGCCCGAGTCCTCGACATAACCCTGAATCGTCGAGAGCTTCGGGTCACGTTCCAGCGCCAGCTCGGCCAGCTCGAGCAGCCATGAACGCACCACACTTCCCTGGTTCCAGAGCGAGGCGATCCGGCGCAGGTCCAGCTCGTAGCGGGACGCATTGAGCAACTCGAACCCTTCGGCATACGCCTGGAGCATCCCGTACTCGATGCCGTTGTGCACCATCTTCACGAAATGTCCCGCCCCCGGCGGCCCCATGTACGCGTACCCGTCCGCAGGCGCCAGAGAAGCGAAGATCGGCTCCATCCGCCGGAAGACCTCCTCTTTCCCGCCGATCATCAAGCAGAAGCCGTTCTCCAGCCCCCAGATACCGCCGCTCGTCCCACAATCGATAAAGTGGATGCCCTTCTCTGAAAGCTTCTCTGCCCGCCGGATCGAGTCGCGGTAATACGAGTTCCCGCCGTCGATGATCGCATCGTCGCGCTCGAGCAGCGGGATGAGCGCGCTGATCGTCTCACTTACCGGCGCGCCAGATGGGATCATCAGCCAAACGTGCCGTGGCGGCGCGAGCTTCGCGACCACCTCCTCGAGGCCATGCGCCGGCACCGCACCCTCCTTCGCGGCTCGATCGACGGAGGCTGGGTCCCTCGCATAGGCCACCACCTCGTGGCCGTCGCGCAGCAGACGAGTCGTCATGTTTCCACCCATCCGGCCGAGGCCCACCATTCCCAGTTGCATGCCTCACCGTCCTCCCTGCGATGTCAGGGTAGCCGCCGGCGCCGCGCTCTGCTGGATCGAGTCGACTAGGCGGCCCAGCCCGGCCGTCGCGTCCGCGCCCAGGTGCAGGCGCATCACGCGCCGGCCTTTCGACTGTAACGCCCGGAAGTCACCCAGCGCCTGCGCCCGCTTGAGCGTGCCGAACCCGTAGGGCGCTTCCGGCATCGGCAGGTCTTCGGGATCGTCCGCAGTTAGCTGCAAAAAGACCGCGCGGTCCGGCCCGCCCTTGTGCAGCTGGCCGGTAGAGTGCAGGTAGCGTGGCCCGTAGCCAGATGTCGTCGCCAGGCGTGTCGGAAAGCGGACGGATGCTCGAATGCGTGCCAGTAGCTCGTCATTCTCGGGCTTCCGCTGGATGAACGCCTGGATCGCGAAGTAGCTGCCCCGCGATGCTCCCTGCGCGGCGGCCAGCACGAGCGGTCCGTTATGCGGCGTCAGCGTTTCCCCGCCAACATCCGGGTCGAGTGAGCCCTGCGCGAGGATGGCCGCGGTCGCGTCCTTTGCTTCCTGAACATTCGGTTCGTCGAACGGGTTCACGCCGAGCAGAGCGCCGGCTGTCGCGGTCGCGATCTCCCAGCGCAGGAACTCCGCCCCGAGGTCGTACGCATCTGGCACGTCAATCGTGATAACCGGATGCCCTGCCGCCTCCAGCGCCTGCACCTGCTCGTCGAGCCCATCCGGGTGGTGCGCCGCTCTCATCCGGACGAACACACGATCGTCCCCGTATACCTCAGGGCGGCCGAGCGGCTCGCCGTCGACCGGAATCAGTCCCTTGCCGTCCTTCCCCGTGCTCTCCGCGATAAGCTGCTCCGCCCACGCTCCGAAGCCCGGCAGACCTCCGGGCAGGAACGTTATCTTGTCGCGCCCATTCCCTGCCAGCTCCGCGAGCGCCGCGCCGAGACCCACGCCGGCCTTTGGATCGAGATTTCGGGCGCTGTCCAGCAGCAACCGGATGTCGACACCGATGATCGCGGCCGGGACAAGACCGACGTAGGAGAGAGCCGAATACCTACCGCCTACATCCGGAGGGTTGAGGAAACAGCGCCAGAACCGCTGCTCCGTCGCCAGCTCCTCAAGTGGTGTTCCCGGGTCCGTGATCGCGATGAAGTTCTCGAGCGGCGCGCGGCTCAGCGCGCGCGCCTTCGCAGCGAAGTAGCGGAACAGTGATATCGTCTCCAGCGTAGTTCCCGACTTGCTCGAAACAATAAACAGTGTTCGTGACGGGTCGAGCGTGCGCTCGACCGCCAGGATAGACGCTGGATCAGTCGTATCGAGGACGATAAGTTCCGGCCGGCCGGGCGCAGCCCCGAACGTCGCCTGCAAGACCTCAGGCGCAAGCGAGCTGCCTCCCATACCCAGCAGCACAGCGCGTTGATAGCCCAGCGCTCGCACTTCCTGTCCCAACGCCTCGAGCTCGGCCCGGCGCACGGCCATGGTATCGTGCAGGGTCAGCCAGCCAAGGCGGTCCCGGATTTTCGCCTGCTCTTCTGGGTCGTCTGTCCAGAGGGAAGCGTCTTTGGCGAGAAGCCGTCGGAGTATCTCAGCTTGATCGATGCTGCGGGGCGGTTGGTTCAAAAAGCGTGCCTTGGCGCCGATGCGGGGAGCGCTGTCCATCGGTGACATCCAGGCCCTATGCTATGCGGCCGCGCCGGAGCCTGCAACGCGAGCGCTTCACGGCCGCGCGTCCGCGGGCCGGACCATGGGGGCTCGACTACTGAGGAACGAGTACGGTCAGCAGCGCGATAGTGAGTAGCAGTATCAGTAGCCTCTCGGTGAACTCCATGCACCCACGGTAAGCGGGGACGGGTGAAGATTCACATACGGGGCGATGTCGAAGCGTATCGATTCTATTTCGGCGGCCAACCGGCCCGCGCTAGCGCTTGACCCGCAGCGTCACCGTCGCCGTATGGGTAATCCC
>VBEJ01000152.1 GCA_005882985.1 Chloroflexota bacterium | reverse complement strand
GAGAGGGGTCGGACCTCGGGTCCCGGGTGAGGGCAGGTCCGGTGTGGGACGCTCCTGTTGAACCCCCACGCGGCTCACCGCTATACTGACGCCACCAAGAACGCCAGCTAACACCCATCACCTGACACCTAACACCTCGATGAAATTCGGCACGTTCCACCTCTTTCAGAAGCCGCCCGGCTGGGGCGACGAGGACGTCTTCCGCGCCGAGTTGGAGCAGATCGAGAAGGCGGAGGAGCTGGGCTTCGACGCGGTCTGGCTGGCCGAGCACCACTTTCAGTGGTACGGCATCGCCACGGACCTCATGGTCATCGCCGGCTGGGTCGCCGCGAGGACCCAGCGCGTCCGCATCGGCACAGCCATCGTTGTCCTGCCGTTCCACAATCCGGTCCGCCTCGCCGAGCAGGCCGCCACTATTGACGTGATGAGCGGCGGGCGGCTGGACTTCGGCGTTGGCCGGGGTTATCAGGCGGCGGAGTACGCCGGCTTTGGCATCTCGATGGACGAAAGCCGCGCTCGCTTCAACGAGAGCATGGAGGTGCTGCTCAAGGCCTGGACCGAGGAGACCTTCAGCTATGACGGCCAGTACACGAAGGTGAGCGAGGTTACTGTTCTGCCGAAGCCAGTCCAGAAGCCGCACCCGCCCATCTACGTCGCGAGCTGGATGACGCCGGAGACGATAAAGTACGCCGCGGAGCGCGGCTTTCCAATCCTCGCGCCCGCCGGTCTCGCTTCGGACCAGATCAAGACGAACTATCAGCTCTATCGCGAGACGCTCCAATCCCTCGGCCGGGACACTTCCAATCTGGAACTGCCCGCGCTCGTGCATATCTACGTCGATGACAACGACGAGCGCGGACAGCAGATCGGCGTCGAGCACTCGATGCGCTACGGGGCGTCGCTCGTCACTCTTGGGACACCTATGCAGAAGGGCGGCCAGCTCTCGAAGGAGTACGAACATTACCAGGAGTTCGGCCAGGCGGGCCGCGTCGTCCGCGAATACCGCCAGGAGCTGATGCTCTTCGGCAACCCGGACTCCGTTGCCCGGAAGATCCAGTGGATGCGCGACGAACTCGGCGTCCGCTACGTGATGTGCTGGATGAACATGGGCGGCCTGGAGCCGGACAAGGTCCTGCGCTCCATGCAGCTGTTCGCGTCCGAAGTGATGCCTCGCTTCAAGACTGTGGAGGCAGCAGCATAGCAGCAAGGAGCAAGGAGGAAGGATCAAGGGGGGAACAGCCGCCGGTATTCTGGCTTCTGGCTCCTGAGACCTGGCTCCTGCCGTATGGTTGAGTCCCGAATCGCCATCGTCGGCGGGACGGGGCCTGAAGGGCTCGGGCTCGCCATGCGCTTTGCGAAGACCGGCAACATGGTCTTCATCGGCTCCCGGTCGGAAGAGCGCGCGGCCGAGGCGGTCGCCAAGGTCAAGGCGAAGCTGCCCGAAGCGGATGTCTTCGGAGGCCTGAACAGTGAGGGAGCCGAGCGGGCAGACTTCATCTTCGTGACGGTCCCCTCGGACGCCCATCACGACACGCTTCTCGGACTCGAGGAGGTAATCGGCGAAAAGATCGTGGTCGATGTCGTGGTGCCAATGCTGTTCGACAAAGACGGCCCGAAGGCGGTCACGCTGGACGAAGGATCGGCGGCGCTGCAGGCGCACTCCTTGCTGCCGAAAGCCAAAGTCATCAGTGGCTTCCATCACCTGGACGGCAGCGAGCTGCAGAAGATCGATAAGCCGCTCCAGGGTGACGTCATCGTCGTGGGCGACCACAAGCCCTCGAAGAAGAAGGTGCTGGACCTCGTCGAGCAGATCGAGTACGTCCGCGGCCTTGACGGTGGGGGCCTGGCGAACTCTCGCTACCTAGAGGAGTTTACTGTGCAGTTGTTGCAGATCAACCGCATCTACAAGGCGCACGCGGGCGTGCGGATTACAGGGATTTAGGGCCAGGAGCATCGGAGCTAGGATCCCCGGGGGGTAGCCGAGAGGCCCCCGGCGCTTTACACGGACACAACATGCCCGAAATCCACATCATCCCGGTTGCCGGACTGCCCGAAGTCCGCGAGGGTGACGCCCTTGCCGCTCTGATCGTCGAGGCTGCCGGCCAAGAGCCCGGCATCGAGCCCGGCGACGTCGTGGTCGTCACGCAGAAGATTGTCTCGAAGGCGGAAGGCCGGATCGTGCTGCTTGATAGCGTCACCCCATCAGCAGAGGCGGAGCGGCTCGCGGTAGAGACGGAGAAGGACCCGCGCCTCGTCGAGCTGATTCTTCATGAGAGCAACCGGATCGTCCGCCAGCGCGGCCCGGTCCTCATCACCGAGACGAAGCACGGCTTCGTCTGCGCTAACGCTGGCATCGACGCCTCCAACGTCGGGCCTGAAGGGCTTGTGTCCCTCCTGCCCGAGGACCCGGATGCTTCTGCGGCCGTGATCCGCAGCGGCATCCAGGAACGCACCGGGGCTGATGTTGCAGTGATTGTCACTGATACCTTCGGGCGGGCCTGGCGGGAAGGCCACACGAACGTCGCGATCGGGGCGGCGGGCATGCTTCCTTTCGCCGATTACGTCGGCCAGACGGACCCGCATGGCTACGAGCTGCGCGTCAGCACCCTCGCTGTCGCCGACGAGCTTGCGGCCGCCGCCGAGCTGGTACAGGGAAAACTTGACCGGGTGCCCGTCGCTATTGTGCGCGGCTATGCCTATCCCCACGGCGAGGGGACCGCTCGGCAGCTGGTGCGCGATCCGGAGAACGACCTGTTCCGGTAGCTTCTAAGCTGTGCGTGTGCGCAGCGCCATAAGAGTCATGGTCAGCGTGACCGCCCCGAGCCCGGCGATGCTAAACAGCGCGTACGCCAGCTTGTCCCACTGCCAACCGTCGAGCACGAGAGAACGCTGGCCCTCAAGAACGTACGTGACGGGATTGAGCGTAGCGAGGACTTCGAGCCAGTGGCTGAATACTTCTTTCGGGGCGAAGGCGGGGGAGAGGAATAGCAGCGGGAAGAACACCAGGAACCCGGCTTGTGCCGCCTGCACACTACCGGTGCGCAGCGCAATCGAGAGGCCGATCCCCGAATAGGCCAGTCCGAACAGACCCGCCACCAGCACGAAAACGATGGCGCCGGCGACTCCTGCCTCCATGCCGGCTCCCATCACCAGCCCGACGAGCATGATGATCGTAGAAAGCACCATCACCCGCACGGCATCCGCTGCCAGCCGGCCCAACACCAGCGCCAGGCGCGGCGCCGGCGTGAGCATCAGCTTGTCGAAGTAGCCCCTCTCGATATCCATTACCGTGCCGAAACCGCCCATGCCGGCCGTTCCAGCGGTGCCTTGCAGGATCGCGACCGGCAACTGGAAGCCCTTGTAATTCTCCACGCCGAAGGCGGCCCCCGATACCTGGCCGATCGCGCCGACGGTGACGAAGAGGAAGAACAGCGGGATAAAGATGTTCTGTATTTCGACGCCAGGCTGCCGCCTCGACTCTCGCAGTGCGCGAATCATCAGGTGATAGCTGGCGACAAGTGTCGACATTACTCGCTCCTCTGCGGCTCGGGCCGCGTAACCGAGCGGTCTGCTTCGATGTGGTGGCCGGTCATGCGTAGGAAAACATCGTCGAGTGTGGGCCGCGACAACGTCACCTCTCTCATCGGAATCGAGGCCTCGCTCAAGCGAAGGACGATGGCCGGGATGGCGGTGCTTCCGTCCTTGATGTAGACGACCACCGAGTCTTCGAGCGCTCGAACATCGCTTGCGCCGTCCACACGCCCAAGCACCTCCGCCGCACGCGCTGCGTTGTCGTCGTCTCCGGGTACGCGCACGGTCACGACATCGGTGCCGATGCTTGCCTTGAGGTCATCGGGCGAACCCGCAGCGACTATTCGCCCACGATCAACGATCGCCACCTCGTGCGCGAGACGGTCTGCCTCTTCGAGATACTGCGTTGTGAGGAAGAAGGTCACGCCGCCGTCGCGGTTGAGCGCTTCGACGTATCGCCAGATCGCGTCCCGCCCGATCGGGTCGAGCCCGGTCGTGGGCTCGTCGAGGAAGATGATTTTCGGATTGTGGACGAGCGCGGCCGCGAGGTCGAGCCGCCGCTTCATGCCGCCGGAGTATGTCTTGACGAGACGGTCGGCCGCATCATCGAGCTCGACTATCTTTAAGAGGCCGCCAACGCGCTCATTGATCTCGCTGGTAGGCACTCCATACAGGCGTGCCTGGAGTACCAGCAGCTCGCGGCCCGTCTGCATGTCGTCGAGTGCCGCCTCCTGAAGCGCGACACCGATCCGCCGGCGGACCTCCGCGGCCCGCGCCAGCACATCGAGGCCGTCCACCTGCGCCCGGCCGCTGGTCGGTCGGAGCAGCGTCGTAAGCATGCGAACTGTTGTTGTTTTGCCGGAGCCGTTCTGGCCGAGGAAGGCAAAGATCTTCCCCTCCGCGATCGACAGGTCGATACCATCGACGGCTTTGATGTCCGGCGGGAAGTGCTTGGTCAGTTGTTCGGTGAGTATGGCTGGCATGTCGTGCGCAAGGGCATGTCAGAGCGCCAATCAGTCGCTAGCGACGAGACTACTTGACGGATTAAATTCGTTTGGTAATTTCGACTGTTTTTTATACATACAGCATGTATATATTGCGTGCGCCCGAAGCGCGGATCGTGGTTCGTTTTTGTGACATTGTCCCGGAATTATGCTGCACTAGTTCTGGGGAGCCAGCACCGCGAAGCGCCAGCCTACCATGCGCACCGCCATGCCCGCGGCCGCGATCCCGAGGGCGGCACCGGGAGGCAGGCCCGCGGTGTGGCACTCCTCACCCGGTGCATGGACGATTGCTTGCGCCAATGTCTTCTGCCCGCCGCTCCAGTAAGCCACCTCGGGGTTCGCGCGCAGGTTCTGGAACCACGCCGAGCGTTCGCCCCGAAACGTGCGAACGATGAGGTGACCGTCCATAAGCATGGCGAGCACGGGAGTCCGGTGAGGCTTGCCGCTCCGGCGGCCGGTCGTCTCAAGGACGATAAGGCCAGTGGGCGCAAAGAGATTCGGCGAGAAGCAGCCCGTGCGCACTAGCGGCTCGACCACGCTGTTCAGCGTCCGAAAGAATTCGGACGCGAAATCATGTTCAGCCGATCGCGTGGCTCTTACGGGCGTGGCCGCTCTTGCTGTCGCTACCATTCGCTGCTACCAGGAGCTGGGGAGATCGCGCTTCTCCTTCTGCTGCTCGACGAAGGCGTACGTACCGTCGTCCTGACGCACGACCGGTTTGCCGACGTCAGTGATCTGGCCGCGCTGGTCGAGTTCGCTGCGCAGAAGGGCGAGCTCGTCCTCCGTCGGCGTCTCGAGCGTGTCGATCTGCGGAGCCATCTTCGGCTTGAACGACATCTCGCTGAGCACCTGATCGACCGTGACGAAAGGCGAGACGCCGGCTAGGCGCAGGTGCCGGTCCTCGTAGTCGAACAGCGCCCACGGAGTGACGACGCGCCAGGGGCCGGTCCCACGAGGCAGGCCGGCTCGCTCGCGGGCGTTCGGCGAACCGTCTAGGAAGCCGGGCGAGGAAATGAAGTCGACGCGCGGGACGAACTTGCGCTTCTGCTGGTCGGTCATCAGGAGCGTCTTCCAGCAGCTCGCGGCGATGGAGTCGGCACCTCCGGGCCCGCCGAAGCGCCGATGCTCGCCCTCGTAGTCGCCGAGCGCGGTCGAGTTGATGTTGCCGTAGGGGTCCACCTGGAGCGTGTTCAGGATTCCGTAGTCCATGAGACCGATCTGCGCCTGGAAGCCGACGCTGTTCATCGTCCCCCACTGGAGCGCCCGGTAGCTCGAGCGCGCGCTAACCATCGTCATAATCGGATCCAGCGGCAGCATCGGCTCCGGGTTCACGACGCCGTCCTCGGTCACGTAGACCGCGTTGGGTGTGTAGAGCTTCTTCGCGAGCAGGATCGCCGCCATCGGCGAGCCGCCGCCGGCCACCCAGTAGGTCCGGGCATCCTCGATCATGCGCGCGACGAGGCAGATCTGGTGCTCGCGTTCGTTGAAGTACGTTGCTTTTTCGCTCATGGGATGCTCTTGTTTTACCACAAAGGCACGAAGGCACAAAGATTTCCGGCTATCGTGAAGCCGCAATAAAGCAACGTAGGGGAAGAATACAACGACGAGGCCGAGTCGGGATGGTCGCACTTCAAATCGGCAAAGGCAGACCCTCTGAATTCTCTTGCTATGATTAGATCGGCGGCGGCTCTCGGCTGCCCAATAAGTCTGGATGAGGACCCTCCACACCGCCTACCGGGTGCAGAACCTGCACCGCTCGGTTGACTTCTACGAGAAAGTCGGCTTCCGAGAAATCGGGCGCGTAACGCTTGGGGATGGACCGATCTTAGTGATGCTCAACCTCCCTGGTGATGGCGAAGTTGTGACGCTGGAACTGGTCTACGACCAGAACGTGGACTCGTTTGAGCTCGGGACTGGCTTCAGCCATATCGTCGTGCAGGTGGACAATCTCGATTCCACGTTGGCCGATTTGGCTGCGAAGGGTCTCGGCTTTGACGAGCCTGAGCTGCCGGCTGGGGAGGAGGGACCAAGAACCTGCTTCGTTCGGGATCCGGACGGCTATCGAATCGAGCTTGTGGAGTGGCCACCCGGTCACCCAGACGGCATTACGCGCGCCGATTTTCTCTGAGTGACCCGTCGCCTCTACGACGCAGGCAAACTTCGCGCGACTTCGCTTGGGTTGAATCAGCCAGTAGGAGTAGCGTCGGCGTCTTCTGTGTCCTGGTCTTCAGTATCGCCGGCCTCGTTGGCGTCTCCGGCCCGCCCATCGTCGTCGTTATCGCGTTCGTTTCCCTGCTCGACGTCGCCCGCTCCTCCGTCGCCGTCCTCGGTGTCCTGCTGGTCGACGTCGCCAGCGGCATCGGCGACGCCCCCGTCGTCGGTGTTGCCGGCCTGTGTGTCGTCACTATTACCGGCCTGGCCATCGGTGGCGTCCTGAGGATCCGGCTGATCGACGTCGCCTGCCTGGTCCGGGGTGTCCGCCTGGTCGGT
>VBEJ01000051.1 GCA_005882985.1 Chloroflexota bacterium | reverse complement strand
CCGCCGACGACGCCGGCGTCGATCGCGCCCTCGGCGACCATCGGCATCTCGCCGTCTTTGCGCGAGATCAGCGCGTGCCAGTCGCCGACACGGTTCTTGCCGGACGATTTCGCCCAATTGAGCGCCATGTCCGCGCGGTAGATCAGCTCCTCAGCCGTCGATGCCATCTCCGGGTAGGCTGCAACACCCAGACTGATGGTAATCTTCTCGGCATCAATGGTGTGGGATACAGCGTCGAGCAGGCGTCTAGCCACGCCGACCGCGTCCTCGTGACTTGAGTCCGGCAGCAGGACCGCGAACTCATCCCCGCCGTAGCGATACGCCGAGTCCTGGCCTGCCGTCTCGGCGATGGTCGAGGAAAGCTCGCGCAGCACCTCGTCGCCCTTGAGGTGACCGAGGCTGTCGTTTACGTGCTTGAAATTGTCGACGTCAATCATGACCAAGCTGACCGCCTCGTTCGTCTGTGCGGCCTCGTCGATCACCTCCCGGATCTTCTGATGGAACTTCCGGTGGTTCAACAGCCCCGTAAGCGCGTCACTGGCGGCCTGGGCCCGCGCTTCGAGCAGCTGGCGGTTGCGCTCGCGCAGCTCTTCGTTCGAAAGGCGAAGCTCCTCGGTGCGTTCCTCAACGGTCGCCATCATGTGGTTCAGCGCCCCGCCGAGCTTGCTCAGCTCCGCCGGGCCCGACACCGCCGCGCGCGCTGTCATGTCCCCGCTTGAGACTTTGTTTGCCGTAGCTTCGAGCGAGGACAGAGGACGCAGAATGGAGCGGCCGACCAGTACCGACACCGCCCCGCCCAGCACGAGCCCAACAACGCCGGACGTTACGAGGAGCCAGAAGGCGAGTTCGCCGGAACGGTCCGCATCAGCTTGCAGGGTGGCAACCTCAGAAAGCTCATTCTCTGCGGCCGCCCGCAAATTTTCACGATACTGGAGAAACGGCACTACCATCGTGTCGAGCGTGGCAAGCGCGCCGGCCCCGTCTCCGGCGGCTCTTTGCGCGACGACTTGCTCGAGGCTACTGCGCAGTCCGTTGCCAGTGGCGTCGAGCTGATCGAGCCGTGCCAGCGCTTCGCTGTTGTCTGCGATCTTCTCCCGGGCGCGCACAGTGGCCATGTTGTTGGTGGCCGCATCGGCGGCACTGATGATCTCGTGGATCCAGATAGGATCGCCGTCAAGGGCGTAGCGCTGAAGCATGAGGCCCGCAGTGCCGACATGCGACTCCGTGCCCTGTAGCAGAAGCGCAGTATCGGCCTTCTCGGCCATCTCGGCGCTATCCGCCTGGTACTGCTTGACCATATACGTCGATCCTGCGACAACGGCGATCAAGGTAAGCACGAGCAGACCGAACCCCGCGACGAGACACCTCCGCACGGAGTTGATTGGGTTGCCGAACCCCTTGCGGGCGGGCGCGGATTTCACGATTGTCATGCCTTCCGCTCCTCCTTGGCAGCGGCAATGCAGGCTTCGCCGTGATGCTGCAATTGAGGACGGCATCCCCGGCGCAATCGTTACACGCTCTAGCGTGGTCTCTTCACCGGCATTACGGCCAGGCACATGGCCGGGCAAGCCCCTCGACCCGCGCCTGATATACTAGTCGTAGATGACCTGCGGCCTTAATGCTTAAATTGAACGCCGGAGATCTACGTCCGGCTGGTGAATAGCGATTTGCTAAGCGATAAGATTCGAGCCCTCAAGCTGCCTCGTCCGCTCACCGTCGAAAGCGGAACGAGTGTGCGAGAAGTGATCCGCAAAGTCCAGCAACACGGTGCTGGTTACGTCCTCGTCACGAGCGCCAACCGCCTCGTGGGTATCATGACCGAGCGGGACGTTCTGATGAAGGTGGTCGCGCGCGATGTGGACTACGATGAAGCAGTCGACCTCTTCATGACCAGAGACCCACGCACGATGACACCCGACGACAGCATCGGGGAGGCAATCAGCCTCATGAACCGGGCCGGTTTCCGCAATATTCCCATCATCGACCCCGAAAGCGGCGCGGCGATCGCACTGTTCCGCATTCAAGACGTAATCGACTACCTGGCTGAGGCCTACCCGGAGAAGGTCCTGAACCTTCCTCCTATGCCCCATCAGCTGCTCGCCACACCCGAGGGCGCATGACGACAAAAGACGGGCGAGTCACACCGCCGATTAATGGCGATACGCAGGAGCTCGACCGCGTCACCATCCGCTTTGCCGGCGACTCCGGCGATGGTTCACAGGTCGCCGGGCTTCAGTTCACCAATACGGCAGCGCTGATCGGAAACGACATCAGCACCGTTCCCGACTTTCCCGCTGAAATTCGCGCTCCCGCCGGCTCACTGCCGGGCGTCTCTTCCTTCCAGGTAAGCTTTTCCAGCTACGACATCCACACGCCGGGGGACGCCCCCGACGTGCTTGTCGCCATGAACCCGGCGGCTCTGAAGACGAACCTTCCGGACCTGCCAAAGGGCGGCACCATCATTGTGAACACGGACGAGTTTACGGACGCCAATCTTCGCAAGGCCGGCTATCAAGCCAACCCGCTGGAAGACGGCACTCTCTCCGCTTACCGGGTGATCGAGGTGCCGATTACGAGCATGAACGCGCGGGCCCTCAAAGATAGCGGCTTGAACACAAAGCAGATAGACCGCTCGAAGAATTTCTTCGCGCTTGGGCTTATGTTCTGGCTGTACGAGCGCCCCCTCGACCCGACGCTGCGCTGGATAGAGCAGAAGTTCTCGAAGAACCCCGCGGTAGCAAAGGCCAACGCTGACACACTGAAGGCCGGCTACCATTTCGGCGAGACCGCCGAACTATTCCCGGTTCACTATCGGGTGCCCAAAGCAGACCTGGCGCCCGGCCGCTATCGAAGCATCACCGGCAACGAGGCGACGGCGCTCGGCTTCCTGGCGGCCTCGCGCCTGACCGGCAGGCCGCTTTTCTACGGCAGCTACCCGATTACGCCCGCGAGCGACATCCTCCAGGAGCTGGCGCGCTTTAAGAACTTCGGTGTGAAGACTTTCCAGGCCGAGGATGAGATCTCGGCGATCGGTTCAGCCATCGGCGCGGCCTTCGGTGGTTGCCTCGGGCTTACCGGCACGAGCGGTCCCGGCCTTGCCCTGAAGAGTGAGTCTCTTGGCCTTGCTGTCATGGTCGAGCTGCCTATCGTTGTGGCGATGATCCAGCGCTCGGGCCCGAGCACGGGTATGCCGACAAAGACGGAGCAGGCCGATCTACTCCAGGCGATGTTCGGACGCAACGGCGAGTGCCCTGTGGCCATCGTCGCTCCGGCGACACCCGCCGAGTGCTTCGACATCGCGATCGAGGCCTTCCGCATCGCGCTGCGGCACATGGTGCCGACGATATTCGTGTCCGACGGCTACCTCGGCACCAGTTCGGAGCCGTGGCGCCTGCCGTCCGTGGCAGACCTGCCGACCATACGCGTCGATTTCGCGACAGACCCCAGCACTTTCCATCCCTACTCCCGCGACCCCGAGACACTCGCTCGTCCCTGGGCAGTCCCCGGCACGCCCGGCCTCGAGCACCGCATCGGCGGCCTGGAAAAGGCAGACGTCACCGGGAACGTGAGCTACGACGCGGAGAACCACGATCGCATGGTCCGCTTCCGCGCCGAAAAGGTGGCCCGTATCGCCAACGACATTCCGGACGTGAAGCTCATCGGCGACGAAGAGGGTTCGCTGCTTGTGCTCGGCTGGGGCAGCACCTATGGCCCGGCCCTTTCCGCCGTGCAGAGAGCGCGGGCGCGCGGTCTTTCCGTTTCACACGCCCACCTCCGGTACCTGAATCCCTTCCCGGCCAACCTCGGTGACGTCCTCTCGCGCTTTGACCGCGTCCTTATCCCGGAAATGAACCTGGGACAGCTCCTGATGCTAATCCGCGCGCGCTACCTCGTCGACGCCGCAGGGCTGAACCAGGTCACGGGAAGGCCGTTCAAGATCGCGCAGATCGAAGAGAAGATCAATCAGCTAGTGCGCAGCAAGGTGACTATCGGATGACAGCCCAAACAATTACTGAACCTGTGCCGCTGGCCCGCAAAGACTTCGTCTCGGACCAGGAGGTCCGCTGGTGTCCGGGCTGCGGCGACTATTCGATCCTCGCCCAAACCCAGAAGCTGATGCCGGACCTCGGTATCCCGCGCGAGAAGATCGTCTTCATTTCCGGCATCGGCTGCAGCAGCCGGCTGCCCTACTACATGAACACCTACGGCTTCCATAGCATCCACGGGCGTGCCCCGACGATCGCCACCGGGCTTAAGGCCTCCCGACCAGATCTCCAGGTCTGGGTTATCACCGGCGACGGCGATGGCCTGAGCATCGGCGGCAACCATCTCCTGCACATACTGCGCCGCAACGTCGATGTGGTGATTGTACTCTTCAACAACCGCATCTACGGGCTGACCAAGGGCCAGTACTCGCCCACCTCCGAGATGGGCAAGCGGACGAAAAGCTCGCCGATGGGAACGATCGACCACCCCGTGAACCCGTTAAGCGTAGCGCTCGGCGCCGAGGCCAGCTTCGTCGCTCGCTCACTTGACATTGACGTTCATCACCTGCTTGCGACTCTCGACCGCGCCGCTCACCACAAAGGCACCTCCTTCGTCGAGGTCTACCAGAACTGTAACGTCTTCAACGACGGCGCCTTCATGGAGTTCGCGGACAAGGACGTCCGCCCTGACCGCACGATCACGCTGGAACACGGAAAGCCTCTGGTCTTCGGCAAGGACCGCAATAAGGGCGTCCGCCTCAACGGCACGACCCCCGAAGTTGTGGATCTCGGCAACGGCATCAGCGAAAGCGACTTGCTGGTGCACGACGAGACGCGCGAAGACTCGGCCGTCGCGTACATCCTCTCGCGCATGCAGTACCCGCAGTATCCGGTGCCCATGGGCGTCTTTCGCGCAGTACAAAGACCGACTTACGACGACCTAATGGAACAGCAGATCCGGGACGCCGTATCCCGCGAGGGCGAGGGTGACCTCGAGGCGCTCCTCAACGAGGGCGACACCTGGACGGTAGAGTAGGAACGAATCAACCGTGATTTGCCCCGCCTGTCATTTCGATAACATCGACGGCGCGGATACCTGCGAAAGCTGCGGCCAGGACCTGCGCAATCTAGACCTCCCCAGCGCGGAGAGCGAGTTCGAAGAGCACTTGATGCACGACCCCCTCGCCGTCGTCGGCGCGAAGGAAGCAGTCGCTGTAGCGCCCGGCGACCCCGTCCACCTGGCCATCCACATCATGCAGCGCCGCGGCGTCGACTGCGTGCTCGTGGAAGAGGAAAGCCGCATAGTCGGCATCCTGACCGAACGCGACATCCTGCTCAAGGCGGCCGGCGACAAGCTTGACCTGAACGCCGTCCGCGTCCGCGATGTCATGACGCCTGACCCCGTGATCTGCGGCGATCACGACACACTGGCCGTCGCGCTTCACAAGATGTCCGTGGGTGGCTTCCGGCACCTCCCCCTCGTGACCAAAGACAGCGAACCGCACGTCGTTTCGATCCAGGACCTCTTCCGGCACATCAGCCACTTCATCCCCACCCACGCCTCCTGATCGCGCGCACCGGCTTCCCGCGCGCTGGCGGATTATCGCCTCGGGCTGTATCCTGTGGTGCGATGACCGTCGACACCGACCTCTCTCGTCGGACCTCATTCGTGCCGGGCTCGGCGGCCGCGCCGTTCGCCGTCGAGCGTGCCGAAGGCGCCTACCTCATCACGCCCGATGGCCGGCGAATCCTGGACGCCGCCGGCGGTGCCATCGTTGTCAACATCGGGCACGGCCGGCGCGAGGTCGGCGAAGTCGCCGCGCGGGCCCTCGAGCGCCTGACTTATGTCGTGCCGACCTTCGTCAGCGAAGCCAAGGCTCGCCTCGTCGAGCGGCTGACCGAGCGCTGGCTGCCGGAAGGCCTAACACGCGCCAGCTTCACAAGCGGGGGCTCGGAATCAGTCGAAGCGGCGTTGCGACTCGCCCGCCTGCATCACGTCTGCGCGGGCCGCTCCGAGCGCTGGAAGGTCATCGGCCGGGAGTCCTCTTATCACGGCGTCACGCTCGCGGCTCTCGCGGTAGGCGGCCATACGCCCCGTCGGAAAGGATACGAGCCCCTTCTCCTCGACTTCCCAAAAGTCCGCTCTCACTATTGCCTGGAGTGCTCCCTCGGCCGCACCTCTGAGGACTGCCGAGGGGAGGCGGCGGATGCTCTCGAAGAGGTCATCCTCTGTGAAGGCCCGGACACCGTCGCCGCCTTTATCGCCGAGCCCGTCGTGGGCGGCGCAGCCGGGGCGGTCGTCCCTCCCCCCGGCTACTGGCCGCGCGTCGTCGACATCTGCCGGAAGTACGGCGTCCTTCTCATCGCGGACGAAGTCATGTGCGGCTTCGGCCGTACCGGCGCGAAGTTCGCGGTAAACCACTGGGGCGTCACCCCGGACATCATGGTCGGCGGAAAGGGCCTTGCCGGCGGCTACGCCCCAATCGGCGGCGTCTACGCGACGGACGAAGTTATGGCGCCCATCGCCGAACGCGGCGAGGACCTGATGTTCTACACCTTCAGCGCCCACCCCGCCTCGTGCGCCGTCGCCGACAAAGTTCTCGAGATCATGGAGCGAGAAGACCTGGTCGCCCGCGCGAAGTCCATGGGCGAGCTCCTCAGCAAGGGCCTCGCCCGCCTCAGGCAGCACCCGAACGTCGCCGAGGTGCGCGGGCTCGGCCTGATGCAGGCCGTCGAGATCGTCCGCGACCGCGACACCCTCGAGCGCTTCCCCGCCGATGCTCACATCACCCGGCGCGTAGTCGCAGCGGGGCTAAGCAAGGGCGTCTTCCTCTATCCCGCAGGCTCCGGTGTCGCCCAGGACATCATTATGCTCGGCCCGCCGTTCATCATTACCGAAGACGACATCGACCTCCTCGTCAGCGTGCTCGAAGAGTCAATCGACGCCGCTGTCTCACGGTTCTCTTCGTCGGCGCCCGACAAGTGACTTCAAGCGGCGAGACTACGCAACCACACTCGATAGCCTATTTCTCGATGGAGATTGCTCTGGATGCGTCGATGCCGACGTACTCCGGCGGGCTGGGCGTCCTCGCCGGCGACACTCTGCGGGCCGCGGCAGACTTGGCTCTCCCCGTCGTCGCGGTCACCCTCGCCCACCGCAAGGGTTACTTCCGCCAGCATCTCGACCGAAACGGCAAGCAAACGGAATCACCCAGCGAATGGTCTCCGGCCGAGAAGCTGCAGGCCATCGATGAGCGCGCCTGGGTAACGGTCGAGGGCCGCCCGGTCGAACTGAGAGCCTGGCGCTTCCTGGTCCGCGGGGTCACCGGCCATGAGGTCCCCGTTTATCTCCTCGACACCTCGCTCCCGTCGAACGACGAATACGACCAGGCGCTTACCGACTCCCTCTATGGCGGCGACGCGCGCTATCGCCTCTGCCAGGAGGTCGTGCTCGGCATAGGCGGCATCGCCATGCTGCGCGCCCTCGGACAGGCTGACTTTCACACCTACCACATGAACGAGGGCCACTCCAGCCTGCTGACCCTCGCCCTCCTCCAGGAGCACGCGAGCCTCCACGACCGCGGCTCAGTCATCGAATCCGACGTCGAGGATGTGCGCCGGAAATGCGTCTTCACGACGCACACGCCCGTTGACGCGGGCCACGACCATTTCTACGCCGACCTAGTCGAGAAGGTCCTCGGAAGAGAGCGCACGGGCATCCTGGCGCG
Source organism: Chloroflexota bacterium (assembly GCA_005882985.1). Lineage (GTDB taxonomy): Bacteria > Chloroflexota > Dehalococcoidia > SM23-28-2 > RBG-16-64-32 > CF-163. The sequence goes on along the minus strand of VBEJ01000051.1, from coordinate 22,237 downwards.
TCTGACGCACGCGCGCAGCGGCATCTTCGACCTGACGCACCTCGCGATGTTCTTCTGCCGCAGCGCCAACGGGGTCTCGATTCGCCACGCCCACGTTTCTCGGCGCATGTTCCCCGAACGCCCAATCAGCGCTATCACGAACGGAGTCCACGCCGTCACATGGACATCCGCGCAGTTCGCCCGCCTATTCGACCGCCACGTCCCTCATTGGCGTCGTGACAACCGGTATCTACGGCAGGCTTCCGCTATCCCCCGCGAGGAGATCCAGGCGGCGCACGCTGAGGCGAAGGCCGCCCTCCTGAACGAAGTGAAGCGCCGCACGGGCCAGGACTTAAACGCCGAGGTCATGACCATCGGCTTCGCGCGGCGGGCGACCGGCTACAAGCGAGTCGACTTCATCTTTTCAAACAAGGACCGCCTGAGTCACATCATCGAACGACGTGGCCCTCTCCAACTCGTTTATGCCGGCAAGGCCCATGCGCGTGACGCCGTGGGGAAGGCCGGTATCGAGCACATCTTCGCGGTCGCGGAGGACCTGAAAGACACCCTGCCCGTCGTCTACCTCGAGGACTACGATATGTCACTCGCGTCACTCATCGTCGCTGGCGTTGACCTGTGGCTCAACAACCCGGTCAAGCCTCTTGAGGCCTCAGGCACCAGCGGTATGAAAGCGTCGCTCAACGGCGTCCCTAGCCTGAGCATCCTCGACGGCTGGTGGATTGAGGGCTGGATCGAAGGCGTTACCGGCTGGGCGATCGGCGATGGGGCCGAAGAGCCGGGCGATCCGGCGGTAGAACTTGACTCGCTCTACGATAAGCTAGAGCACATCATCCTCCCCATGTTTTACCAGCAGCCACTCGCCTATGCCGGCGTCATGCGCTCGGCCATCTCGCACAATGGCAGTTTCTTCAACGCCCAACGCATGGTCTCCCAGTACCTGCGCAACGTGTACGAGCCAGGCATGTCGCTCCCCGAAGCGGAGGCCCTGCAGTGAAGGCGGTCGCTTTTGCTGGGCCTCGGAAGATGGAGCTGCGCGATATCCCCGAGCCACAACCCGCAGCGGGCGAAGTCGTCGTTCAGGTTGCGTATTGTGGCGTTTGCGGCTCCGACCTCCACGAATTTGCCTCGGATATGCCGTCAATGAGGGCGGCGGGCGTCTTTCAGCCGGTCATGGGTCACGAGTTCACCGGCACGATCTCCGCGCTCGGCGAAGGCGTGAACGGCTTCTCGATCGGCGACCCGGTCGTCGTCCACCCGGGCGGGCCGTGCGGCGAGTGCTACTTCTGCAAATCAGGAGCCGTGAATCTCTGCGCCGAACAGACCGGCACCGGCTACCGAGAACAAGGCGCCTACGCGGAGCGGGTGGCCGTGCGTGCGAAACAGGCCCTCCGTTTATCGGACACGTCCTCGCTCGAGCGCGCCGCGCTCACGGAGCCACTCGGCGTGGCGATTCACTCGCTTAACCGGGGTGTGCTTAGAGCGGGCGAGACGGTGTTCATCGCCGGCGGTGGGCCGATCGGGCTTCTCACACTACTCGCGGCCAAGCACAAGGACGCGGGCAAGATAGTCGTCTCGGAGCCGGCGGCCTCGCGGCGGGAGCTCTCCCTACGCCTCGGCGCCCATCACGCGGTCGATCCGGCGCAAGTCGCCTCCGTGCAGGTCAGAGAGATCACCGGCGGTCTCGGCTGCGACCTTGCCGTCGAGTGCGTCGGCATCGCCGCGACGATGGACGACTGCCTGGCGTCCACGCGCCGCGGCGGCCGCATCGTCGTCGCCGGGGCGTTCGAACACCCGTATTCAGTCAACCTGCTGAACCTGCTCCTCCAGGAGCACTCCATCGCCGGCACCTTCGGCTACGCCTCAGAGTTCGAAGAGGCGCGCGACCTCATCGTCTCAGGTGCCATCGATGTCTCGCCGCTGATCTCGCGCTTCGTCTCGCTGCATGACCTTCCGTCCGCATTCGAAGAGCTGACCGCAGACCGCAACCGCGACCAAAAGGTCCTCGTCGCGCCAAACGGCTAATACCCGAGCAAGACCTCGTTCGTAATCTAGACGGCCCCGTCCCGCTCGTCCTGGGGCTCTCGTACGACGAGCGGAGCACCCACGCTCGCGTAGGTCGAAGGTGCTACAATCACCCCGCAAACAGCAAGGAGGCGCCCATGGTTTCCGCTCCCGTTTACGGCGACATCAAGCCCCAGGACGACTATACCCACCCCCTCGGCCCAGAACAGAACTTCAACGAGAGTATGTACTTCAACTTCTTCGACAACGCGAAGGGGCTCGGCGGCTTCCTCCGCATCGGCAACCGCGCGAACGAGAAGTACGCCGAGGTCACGCTCACCCTCTACCAGCCCGACGGCACCGTGCTCTTCAACTGGAAGCGCCCGGAGATCGAGAATAACGACGGCTTCGACGCCGGCGGCATGAAGTTTGAGACGATAGACCCGCTCGTGAAGTTGCGGACCACTTATGAGGGCCACGCCGTCTCGCTGAAAGACCCGAAGCAGATGGCGGATCCCGGCCAGGCGTTCCGCGAGAACCCACACAAGAAGGTCTCCATAGACCTGCTGCACGAAGCCGTCGCGCCCGTCTACGGCCAGACGAATAACGAGCGCGCGGACGCCGACCCCGAGCAGGGCTTCGGGCGCGCGCACTATGAGCAGCATATGCACGTGACCGGCACTGTCAGCATTGACGGGGAGACAACGCAGATCGACGCCTACGGCCTGCGCGATCACTCTTGGGGCCCGCGCTACTGGCAGAACATCTACTCCTATCGCTGGCTGACCTGCTCCTTTGGCCCCGAGCTAAACGTCATGGTCTCGGAGATCCGCCGTACGCCCGAAGAGCGCACCCAGGGCGGCGTCGTCATCCGCGACGGCAAGCTCGAGCGCATCAAGACCATCGACCTCGACTCCGCCTTCCAGGACGAGCGCATCCACCATCAGCGCATGACCGCAACGCTCGGCCTCGAAAACGGCGAGCAGGTCACGCTGGAGGGTCTCGTGAAGGGCTACATCCCCCTCCGGAACCGCCGCGCCAGCATGACCACGCACATCGGCGAAGGCATGACCGAGTACCGCTGCCTCGGCCACACCGCGCTGGGGATCTCGGAGTATCTCGACCAAGTCTGACGCACCTGGCCACGCTTGCGACAACCGTTCCTTTCCATTCGTGCTGAGGCTCTCGAAGCATGAGCGGGGACACCACACCACGCCTTAATGAAGGTCTTTCAGACCGCCTCGCGACCTTCCTACATCGCGCCCAGGACGCCCGTTCCGTCCGCATCGACGGCCTGCGCCTCCTTACCGGCGGCGCGTCCGCCAGACGTGGTCCTTCGATGCCGTCATCGAGCGTGCCGATGGGACAAGCCAGAAGCTCGCGCTCGTGCTGCGCATGGACCCGCGCACGGAGGCGGGACAGATGTCCCGCGAGACCGAGTTCGAGCTGCTGAAGGCGGCGTACGAGGAGAGCGTGCCCGTCGCAAAAGTACACGTCATGGGCGATGAATCCCTGGGCGCCCCCAGCTTCCTCATGGAGCGCGTCGAAGGCGAGACGATCGCGCGCAAGTTGCTGCGTGATGAGGAATACGCCGAGGCACGGCAGGTGATGACCGGCCAGCTCGGCGGCATCCTCGCGCGCATACACGCCGTTCCCGTCGAGAAGTATCTGCTTGCCGCGCTGCCAACACTGCTGCCCGGCAAATCGCCGGCCGAGACCGAAGTCGAGCGCTTCGAGGTCACGTACCGCGCGATCACGCCGGAACCGCATCCAGCTTTCGAGCTGGCCTTCCGCTGGCTGCGCCAGCACCTGCCGCCTGCAACCGAGACGACGCTCGTCCACGGCGACTACCGCATCGGGAACGTCATCTTCGGGCCGGAGGGCGTTCGCGCGGTCCTTGACTGGGAGCTGGCCCACGTCGGCGACCCGATGGAGGACCTCGGCTGGATCTGCGTCCGTTCCTGGCGCTTCGGCAACGACGATAGGCCGATCGGGGGCCTCGGTGCGCGGGAAGAGCTCTGGACGGCTTACGAGGCGGCAGGCGGGCGAGAGGTAAACCGCGAGGCGGTGCGCTGGTGGGAGGTCTTCGGCAACCTCCGCTGGGGTATCATCTGCATCGGCCAGGCCCGCCGGGCGATGGAAAGCCCGCCGAAGCAAGGCCGCGCCGGATCACACCTGGAGCTCCTAACGATCGGCCGGCGCACCGCTGAGACCGAATGGGAACTGCTCAACCTCATGGAGGAAGAATAGGATCGTGTGTTATTACGCCCACAGTAGGCGAGCCCGGCGTTGTCATTCCGAGCGCGCGGGGTGGGGCCGAGTGGTAGCGGGGTGGAGGCCAGAAATCTCCACGTCTGCCACACAGAAGGTCTTTGCTCCAACGATCGGACCCGGCTCCTAATGCAAGACCGCCCGACCTACGAAGAGCTTCTCGCTGCGATCGAACGCTTCCTCGACGAAGAAATCGTCCCCAACACGTCCGGCTCGCGCGGCTTCCACGCACGCGTGGCCGCCAATGCGGTGCGCACCATCCGCCGAGAGCTCGAGGCGGAGGACGAACAGCTCACCGCCGAGTGGACCGGTCTGGATGCGCTCCTGGGCGCGAGGGAGCGCCCGGCGAGCCGTGCCGCGCTGCGAAAGGCAATTGCCGGACGCAATGAAGCGCTCTGCGAGCGAATCCGTAAGGGAGACGCGGACCAAGGATCATTTCGTAATCAAGCACTGAAGCATATTGGCGGAAGCGTCCAGGCCAAACTGAGTGTGTCGAATCCAATTCTCCTCAAACGCTCGCAGCGCGACGCCGATCGGAATCCACCTAATCGACCATAACGCCAGAATCCCGTAGTCTGGGCAGGGTACAACCCCGGGGCAATCAAGGAGGTTGGAGCCTATGTTGAAGCAGTCCAGTCTTGCGCTGCGCCTCGTCGCCGCGAGCGCCACCATCCTCATGCTTGTCTTGATTACGGCGTGCGGTGGCGGCGATGACAAGAAGACCGACGAAGGAGGGAGTAACGCAACCGCGACGAAATCGACCAGTGGCGGCGAGAAGACTCCATCGGCGACAGATGGGACCGGCAGCGACGGCGCCGCTGATCTGAAAGCTCTCGCCGCGGAGTACGGCACTTTCATCGGCGTTGTGAAATATGAGACCAGCGGCTTTGGAGGCTCGTTGACCTCGATGACGATCTACAAGGACAAGGCTCGTTCGCGTGTCGACTACGAAGGCAGCGACGGGTCTGGAAGCTTTATCACCAATGCAGATGGCAGCTTCGCATGCTCCGACAATCAGTGCATCAAGTATCCGGCCGGACAGGGATTAGACCCGACAGCGGCGTTCACCACATTCATCAGCGCGGAGACGATCGAGAAGAGCTACGGCGATATTCCGGAAGGTGTCGACGTCAAGAAATCAAACAGACAGATCGCCGGGACCGATGCCACCTGCTACACGTACTCGGGTGACATCGACAAGACCGAGGCTGGCGACGAAAGCGGAGAGATCTGCTTCGCACAATCCGGCCTGCTGCTGAGGCTGGAGTTCGGTGGCGCTTCTGGTGGCGGTACGTTCAACGCGGTCCAGGCCAGCGAGGACGTCTCCGAAGCAGACTTCGAGCCGCTGTTTCCGGTTACGGAGATACCCGGGCAGTAGCCCAGGACGGCGACCGGCGGCGGCGTCTGGCGGTGCTACAATGAGGAATGAGGTCCGGCTGTGAGGTCGGGCCTCGTGCTTGCCCGGCTTCCAGCCAGATCGCTAAGATAGTCGGTGCTGCCGAGGTGGTGGAATAGGTAGACACGCCGTCTTGAGGGGGCGGTGCCCGTAAGGGCGTAGGGGTTCAAATCCCCTCCTCGGCACCAGTCCTTTCGGCAGGGCTCAGGCTGAGCGGAAGGCGACGTAGCCAAGTGGTTAAGGCAGGGGTCTGCAAAACCCTGATCGGGGGTTCGAATCCCCCCGTCGCCTCCATTACCGTACAAACCCGCGAACTAGCTGCCGCCTCCCACGATCACCATGCGGACTCCGGCCATAGGCCGCTAGTGCCTTCGCCGCGATCCGAGGAGCTGTGCGGCCAGGGCCAAAACGCCTACCAGCAGCAGATAGAGGTAGCGACCGTCGGCGGCTCGTCGGCCCGGCGCGGTCCACCTGGGGACGCGACTGCCGAGCCCTGCAACGGAAGCTCCCGCGTCCGCCGGAGACGTCGTCAGAACCGTGATTACTCCTGCGCCGATCGCGAGGAAGCCGGCCGCAACCATCAATACCAGCAACGTCTGGGAGGAGGGAGCAGGCGGGCCGCCGCCCAGTGGCACCACGTTAGCGGGCGCAGGGGTTGGAGCGGGTGTCAGGGGCGGTGCGGGCGTGCTCGTCGGCGCCGCGGTCGGCGCGCTCGTCGGTGCGACTGTCGCGCCAGCACTCGCTGAGGGGCTGGTCCCTTGGCAGTTAACTTCGTGGACTGTCGCGCCGGTATTGTCGACGATGCGGACGAAGTCAGTGGGGTCGCCGTCGCGCAAGATGAACCCGCCGGGCCAGACGAACGTGCCACTCGCCGACGGCCCGCTTTCGACGAACACGGTCACGCCTGCGGCAAGCACGCCGACGGGCGTTAGATCGAAACTCTCCGTTGTGACCGGGTCGCTCTTTAATGACCAGCCGGTAAGGTCCTGAGCATTAATGCCCTGGTTCGTGATCGCTACTGTTTCCGGGTCGCCACTGCATTGGAGCTCGGTCACTCTCACTTGAGTCGCCTGGGCTGAGACCAAGGAAGAGCGCAGGGTAAACCCGCCCGCAAAGCCGACAACAAAGAGCGGCGCGAAGAGACCGGCCCAGCGGGCCGTTTGAAGTAGACGACGAGAAGGGTTGCTCATGAGGACCAGCCTTCCGTTTGTTCTGGCATGGGCTGCCGCTCGATTAGGCAAATTATAGTGACCGAATGCCCGGGCGAACACCGCGAATTTGTTGATAACGGCGGAGATAGATTTATCGGTGAGTGATACAGCAGGCGGTCTCATCCCTGACCTGCGCTTGGCTCGCAAAGCGAGGGCAGCGTTATCGACTGCTACAATTACACCTGCGAGCCGGGGTGGCGGAACGGTAGACGCCGCGGACTTAAAATCCGCTGTCCACAAGGACGTGTGGGTTCGAATCCCGCCCCCGGCACCACCTCGCCCCGCTGCCACGTGCTATGCCGTTTTTACCGTGACCCGGGGGCGTTTGACGCACGTGGTACGGATGCCGAATCAAACTGGTATCAGTACTGGTTATGTTAGTCTGCGAAAGGCGCCTAGCCGAACAAGTGGCCGGCCTCGGATCGAGGCAACCGCAGCTTTGCATACCGAATTGTGCTGTCCGGCTCGCGCTGTTATTATGGCGTGCGTTAGTTCGGACGAAGGAGACACCCGCAATGGCTGACCTCCGGACCGAAAGCGTCGAATTCCCAGCGAACGGCGAGATAGGACGCGGCTATCTCGCTCTGGCCCAGGGCGACGAACCGTTTCCAGGTGTCATTGTTGTTCAGGAATGGTGGGGCCTAGACGAGCACATTAAGGACGTGGCCCGCCGGCTTGCGGCCGAGGGCTTTGTCGCCCTCGCTCCGGACCTTTACCACGGGCAGGCCACCAAGGAGCCGGGCGAAGCACAGAAGCTGATGATGTCTCTAAACATGGGGGATGCCGTTAAAGAGCTGGTCAAGGCAACCGACTATCTCGCATCAAGACCGGAGGTAGCGGGACGTGGAATCGGCGCCATCGGCTTCTGCATGGGCGGCGGCCTCGCTCTGAACCTGGCGTGCGAAAGCTCGAAAATCCGTGCAGCAGCCCCCTTCTACGGCGTCAATCCAACGCCGGTTGACACAGTGCACAACCTAAACGGTTCCCTGCTAGCAATTTACGCTGAGAACGACGCCTTCGCCGGCGAATCCGTACGCCGAGAGCTGGAGCAGGCCGTCAAGGCCGCCAACATTGACCATGAGATTGTCGTGTATCCAGGCGCACAGCACGCTTTCTTCAACGATACTCGCCCCGAGGTCTACGATCGCGAAGCGGCGGTTGACGCCTGGCAGCGCGTGCTTTCCCACTTCCGGCAGAATCTGTGATCGCGGAATCACCCGCTCTACCAGAGGCGATCGCAGACGCTCCGCGAGGTCTCTGACGGAGACCGGCACGCTATGACGACTACGGCTGTTCGTTATGAGACCGTCATTGGTCTGGAGGTGCACGCTCAACTGCTCACAGAAAGCAAGATGTTTTGCGCCTGCCCTTCCCCTTCGATGCACTCGTCGCCTAACTCGACCGTCTGCCCCGTCTGCCTTGGCATGCCCGGCGTCCTACCGGTGATCAACCGGCGCGCCGTCGAACTGACAATCATGACGGGCCTTGCCCTTAACTGCCGGATTCCGGGAGAGGCCAAGTTTGACCGGAAGAATTACCACTATCCGGACCTCATGAAGGGCTATCAGATTTCCCAGTACGACCTTCCCCTCTGCCGGGACGGATGGCTGGATATCGACATCGAAGGCAAGACGCAACGGATAGGAATAACACGCGTCCATCTTGAAGAGGACACGGCCAGGTCGCAGCATATGACAACTCAGGTGGGCGAGAGCTATAGCCTTATCGACGTCAACCGGTCGGGCCTGCCTCTCATGGAAATCGTCTCGGAACCAGATCTGCGCTCCGCGGAGGAGGCGCGCGCCTATCTTACAAAGCTGCGTCAGGTCCTGCGGTACGTCGGCGCTTCGCGCGCAAACATGGAACAAGGCAATATGCGCTGCGAACCCAACGTGAGCATCCGTCCGTTGGGTGAATCGAGCTTTGGCGCGAAAGTCGAGCTGAAGAACATTAACAGCCTCCGCCACGCTTATGATGCCATCAAATTCGAAGTGGGGAGGCAGACTAAGGTAATCGAGTCGGGCGGGCGCATCGTCCAAGAGACGCGCGGGTGGCGCGAAGACATCAAGCAGAGCGTCGCGCAGCGCAGCAAGGAGTTCGCCGACGACTATCGCTACTTTCCTGAGCCGGACCTCCCAATCATGATGGTCGAGCGCGCCTGGGTCGATGAGATCCGCTCGCGCATGCCGGAACTACCGAACGTGCGGCAACGCCGGTTCAGCGAGCGGTACGGCCTTTCGGAGTATGATGCGCGGGTGCTGACCGAATCCCGTAGCCGAGCCGACTTCTTCGAGGCTACTGTGGCCTTAGTAACCGGAGAGAAGGGCCCACGCGCCAAGTCAGTCGCCAATTGGCTCAACGGCGACTTCGCGCGCCTACTCAACGCCGACGGGGTCGAAATTCAAGATTCTTGCGTAAAGCCTGCAGCGCTCGCCGAGCTGCTCGACCTCGTGGATAGTGGAGCGATCTCGGGGACGACCGCCAAGGACGTATTCGGCGAAATGTTCAAGACCGGACGTCTACCCGCCGAAATCGTCAAAGAATCGAACCTCAGCCGGCTCGATTCGTCCGATGAAATCCTGGACGCCACCGCCAGGGTAATCGAGGAATCGCCCAAAGCTGTCGCGGATTACAAGAGCGGCAAGGAGACAGCGATCAAGTTCTTGGTCGGCCAAGTCATGCGAGAGACGAAAGGCAGAGCAAGTCCGGATATAGTTTTGAAGCATTTGAGAGAAAAATTGGGATGATAAAGCGTATTCCAATACTCTCGTGGCGCGTTTATAGATTAGGATTATGAGCCGCGTGTTTACGTTCGACTTCTTCAAGTGGTTCTATCCGGGCATGCATATCAAGCGATGGCTTGCGCTGATCGTGATCGGCGTGGCCATTATGACGTTTGGCCTCGGCTATGTCGTTCGCGAGTTGTACACCGAGGGGCTGCGACTGCCCGGATTCATGTACTGGACGACCCTTCAATTCATCCCGCGGTACTTCCGGGGTGCGATGTTCATGTCGGGAGCCGTCGGCCTGATTCTATTCTCGATCTGGAAGCTGAACCAGTCCATTATCTCGGTGGTCGCGCCGCACCGAGACACCAACGAGAGTCTCGTAAACACCATCTATACCCAGCGCTTCCTCAGGCGCGGGCCCAAGATTGTCGCCATCGGCGGAGGGCACGGCCTGTCGACGCTCTTGCGCGGGCTCAAGGAGTACACGACGAACCTTACGGCCATCGTGACGGTTGCCGACGACGGTGGAAGCTCCGGCGTCTTGCGCCGAGAGCTGGGAGTACTCCCACCGGGCGATGTGCGGAATTGCATTGCGGCTCTCGCTGATGCGGAGCCTCTAGTTACCAAGCTATTTCAATACCGGTTCGAGGATGGGGCGGGGCTAGCGGGCCACTCATTCGGCAACCTGTTCATCGTCGCAATGTCAGGCGTCACCGGGAATATGGAAGACGCCATTCGTCAGACCAGCCGCGTTTTGGCGGTTCGCGGTCAGATCATCCCCTCAACCATGGAAGACGTCACCCTCTGCGCCCACATAGATGACAAGCGCACCATCCAGGGCGAGTCCAGCATCGGCCCCGCCGTAAGCAATGGAAGTAAGGCGCGCATCAGCGAAGTTTACCTGGCACCGGAAAATCCACCCGCACATCCGGAAGCTGTTCGGGCGATTCTCGAGGCGGACCTTATCGTTCTCGGCCCCGGCAGCCTGTACACCAGTGTTCTTCCGAACCTTCTGGTCCAGGGAATTCGTCGCAGCCTTGTCGCCACCCCGGCGCCGAAGGTCTACGTTTGTAATGTCGCGACGCAACCCGGCGAGACGGACAGCTTTAGCGTGGCAGATCACGTTGCGGCAATTGAGGACCACGTCGGGAAGGGCGTCATCAATTACGTGCTCGCTAACGACAACGTCACGGACGTTATTCCACAAGCGGAGAAGGCGGCACCGGTTCGAGTGATCACGCCGATTAATAACGGCCTGAGGCTAGTCACCTCGGATGTGGTAGCTGAAGAGAACCGTTACCATCACGACTCCACGAAACTGGCAGAGGCAATCTTGCGTATATACGATGATCGCGACCAAATGGCCCACGCAGTTTCGGTACCGGAACAAGACCTGGTTACCGCGGTAGACGGACGATAATGGAGCTCTCTGACTACCTATCCGTGGCTGCGATACTGGTGTCAATAGCCCTGGTGGCTGTCATCCTCCTCCAGGTCAAAGGAGAGGGAGTGGGGGGCCTCCAGAGCGGGTCGTTTGTACGGACGAGGCGTGGTCTGGAGAAAACTCTTTTCCAACTCACTATCGGTCTTAGCGTACTCTGGCTCTTAATAGCGGCTCTCGCCGTCATCGAGCGCCGCTAACCGCTCTGCTCACGCTCGATGAAATCGCGTGGCCGAATCATGCCGCCGTCCGCCCAGCGTCGCCGACCATCAACGCACGGGTGGCCGCTTCTACTTGTGCTCGCGGGAGGCTTTGTCGCCGTTGCCACCGCATGGTTAGCGTTATCAAATTCCTTGAGGGGCGAAAGCCACCCCCGTGATTATCGTTACGTTGAAGCCGTCATCGGGGCCCCGTCGCGCGTAAATCCTCTGTTCGTACACTTGAACGACGCAGACCGGGATGTTGCGAGTCTAGTCTTTTCTGGGCTCACCCGTCTCGGTGCCGACGGCTCGGTCCTTCCCGATTTGGCGGAAACCTGGGAAACGAGCCCTGATGGTCACACACTTACCTTTCATCTTCGCAATGACGCCCGCTGGCACGACGGAACGCCGCTTACTTCGATGGACGTCGTTTTCACTTACTCGCTCCTCGGTAATCCAAATGTGGAAGGCGACCCGGATCAGGTGGCGCTCTGGCGCAATATCACCTGTAGCGCACCCGACCAGTCAACCGTAGCCTGTCAACTTCCCGAGCCGTTCGCGCCGTTCCCCGCATATGCCGCGATGGGAATCCTGCCGCAACACCTGTTGGCTGGCACCGAGACGAGCGCTTTGGCGTCCAGCCTCTTCAACCAGAATCCAATCGGTACTGGCCCATTCAAGCTCGCCAGCCTAGATGGTTCTCACGCTATCCTGCGTGCCAATGATAGCTACTATCTAGGCAGCCCGTCCCTGAGCGAAATCGAGTTGCGGTTCTTCCCAGACAGCGCCACGGCCGTAGCCAGCGTAGTGCGCGGCGAATCCAAGGGCATCTTCCTCGACGCGGCCACAAGCGGGGACGACTTGGACACCATCGCATCAGTAAATGGCCTGAAGCACTACGAGGCGATACGCACGGCCTACACCGTCCTTTATCTAAACAACAGCCAAGCACCCCTTAACGACGTTCTTGTCAGGCGCGCCATCGCAGAGACCATCGATATTGATGGCATAATCGATTCATTACTCGGGGGGCGGGCGGTCCGGGCTGATTCACCCATCGCCACCGGAACGTGGGCCAACAACCCGGAACTCGAGCCAACCGGACGCGATCTTCCGGACGCGCGTAGGCGGCTAGAGGAGGCGGGTTGGGCACTTCCCGATAGTGCGCAAGTGCGCATGAAAAATGGAGTGGAGCTACGCCTCACTCTGTTGACTGACCGAGATCCGATTCGCGGACGTATTTCCAGTGAGATCGCGAGGGAGCTGGCTGATGTTGGGATCGCGGTCACCCTCGCACCCGAGGAGTCGACCAATCTCATTAGGGACTTTCTAATTCCGCGCCAATATCAGGCTGCACTCTTCGGGTGGGATCCCGGGCTGGATCCAGACCCTTACCCGACCTGGCACAGCTCGCAGGCTAGCGACAGCGGGCGCAATCTTGCGGCATATGCAAATGACAAGGCTGACAAGCTTGTGGAGGAAGCACGCCTCACGTCGAACCTGGACCAGAGGCAACAGTTGTACTACGCATTTCAAGCGGTCTTTCGAGAGGACGTTCCCAGCATCCTGCTTTACCACGCCCGAAATACTTATTTCGTCACCGATGAAGTCAAGGGCCTACAACTGGGCACCCTCTTTAGCCCGAGTTCACGCTTCCGTAATGTTCATGAGTGGAGCTTCCAGGAAAGCCGGGGCCTCGGGAACCGCTAAGAGAATCTCGCCTTGAACCGCATCATCACGCTGACGACCGATTTTGGCATCTCGGATCCTACGTGGCCGCAGTTAAGGAGACTATCCTGAACATCAACCCAGATGCGGCTATCGTCGATGTCTCTCACTCTGTCAAGCCGCAGGCAGTGGAACAGGCTGCTTTTCTCCTCTCCTGTGTTCTGCCGTACTTTCGGCGCAGTTCCATACATGTCGTCGTCGTGGACCCGGGCGTCGGTACACAGCGTCGCGGGCTGGCGCTATCGACAGACGAGGGCGTATTCGTCGGTCCCGACAACGGAGTGCTTTCGCCTGCGCTCAATGACGAGGAACACCAGAGTGGCGTTGACGGGGCACGCCTCGTTGAGCTTTCGGCTGGCAAGCAAGCGTTCGCGGCTTACCAATCCCCACTTCCAACTTTCGCCACTAAGTGACACCTTCCACGGGCGGGACGTCTTCGGGCCGGCCGCTGCACACATCGCTCTTGGCGTCAAGCCATCCGATCTGGGTTCACGCGTGGACGAGATCGTGGCGTTGCCGCCATTCCGAGCGATTCGTACTGACAACGGCCGCCTCATCGGGCGAATCATCCACATCGATCGATTCGGTAACTCTATCACGACGATTCACACCGACCAACTGTCGTCGCCTGGTGTTTGCATAAACATCGCCGGTAGGGAGATCCACGGTTTGTACCGGTCTTACGCGGACGGCAACGGCCTGGAGGCGCTCATCGGCAGTTCAGGTTTTCTCGAAGTGGCTGTAAACTGCGGCAGTGCAGCCGGTACACTCGGTCTCGGCTCGGCGACAGCGTTTCCGTACGACTTACTTAGGGGACGACGACCACCGGCACCTGCACGACGCCCCTCGGGCGCCCTTCAGGCGTCGTCTCAAGGTATATCCACAGACAATAAGGCGTCGGCTCCTTGACACCATCAATCACAATGTCCGCGGCGAACGGACGCGAATTATCCGTGCGTTCCAAATCTGGTGGCGGAAGTCTGTAAGTGTTCGGTTGCGGCGGTAAGTTCAGCACTTGAACGATCGACTGCTTGGCATCCACAATCCCAAGGGCCACTCCCTTATTGTTGGCGCCGATATTCGAACCCCAGCCACGCACGTGAAACGGAATCTTTAGTTGCTGCCCGGGTTGCGGCTCCTGCATCTGGAGCACCTTCGGCGGTGCGGGATCAGGATTCGGCGCGCAGACCTGGAGGGGGGATGGCGTGGGAGCCGGACTTGGGGTAGCGGTTCGGCGTGGCAGGGATGAAGCGGGCGGGGCCGTCTGCGTGACCACTATAACGTCGCCGCTGGAAGCGGGGTGCGCTTCGCCGCCCCCTCCGCAACCGGCCGCGAAGATGGCGACGCCGACCGCGAGCGCGGCGAATCCGATAAACGTGGCTGCTCCCTTCATGCTTCTATCACCAAACATCGCATTTGTATAACGCTCATCGTCCAGTCGCGTTGCCAGCCCGGCGCATGCTAGAATCGCGCACGCTTCGCTTCTCGCCTCGTGCATGCAGATATGTCGATCGTCTTCCTCGGCACGCCGACCTTCGCTGTCCCCGCCCTGGTCAGGCTCGTGGAGGATCGCCACAGAATCGCCGCGGTAATCACCCAGCCGGACCGTTCGGCCGGACGCAGCCGACAGGCGAGGCCATCTCCGGTAAAGATCGCGGCGCAGACCCTCGGGCTGCCGGTGCTCCAACCGGAAAGTCTCAGGTCCCCCGAGTTTATCGAAGCCCTCCGCAAGCTATCACCGGATGTCATTGTAGTGGCCGCCTACGGCCAGATCCTCCGGCAAAGCGTCCTGGACATCCCCGCCCGCGGGGTACTCAACATCCATCCTTCTCTGCTCCCGCGCTGGCGCGGCGCCTCCCCAATTCCCGCTGCCATCCTGGCTGGAGACAACGCTACAGGCGTCTCGATAATGCTCATGGACGCCGGTATGGACAGCGGCCCCCTCCTCACCCAAACGGATATTCCTATCGGAGATGAAGATACAACGCTCTCGCTATCCCATACGCTGGCGGGCGAAGCTGCCGATCTGGTTGCTCAGACCTTGCCCCGCTGGTTGTCGGGCGAGCTATCCCAACAGCCACAAGATGACAAGCTAGTGACGTACTGCCCCCTTCTGAGGAAAGAGGACGGCGCGATCGATTGGGCGCTGCCGGCAATCGACATCTGGCGGCGCGTCCGCGCCTACAACCCCTGGCCGGGCGCCTTCACGTTCCTCGACGGGGAGCTGCTCCACATATGGCGTGCGTGGCCACTCGCCGGCCAGTTGGCGACAACGAGCGGAACAATACTAGGCCTGCCGAATGGACTCCTGTCTCAATTGCCCGACAAATCAATGGACGACGCGGCCTTCGCGGTCCAAACGAATAGCGGCCTGCTCGTCCCGCTGGAAGTGCAACGTTCCGGCCGTCGAAGGCTCTCGGCGGCGGTATTCTTGCGCGGGGCGCGTAGCATTATCGGTCGCCGCCTCGGATCCGCAGCGGCAGCCTGAGCGACTACTCGGAATCGGCACTTTCTTCCGCGGGTTGTTCGGGAGCTGCGCCCTCTTCGCCCTCGGGCGCGGCCTCGCCCTCCTCCAGTTCCTCCTCTTCAGGCACCTCTTCGACCGGCTCGACGGCCGGCGGAGCCACCTTCGCCACCACCTGCTCAGGGTCAGTAAGTAGCGTCACCTCGTCGGGCAAGTCGAGGTCTGATACGTGAAGGGCCTGGTTAATTTCCGTAAGCGGCGAAACGTCGATCTCCAAGAACGACGGCACTTCTGTGGGAAGCGCCTCCACGGTCACATGGTCGAGACCATGCATTAGTATTCCCCCGTAAGTGTCGACTGCGGGCGATAACCCGGTGAGGTGAATGGGGACGTCTGCTCTGACCTTCTCTCTTAGCGAAATTTGGAGGAAATCGATATGCTGGATGGCGTCCGTTACCGGGTGCTGCTGAACGTCCCGCACGAAGGTAGGTCGGGGGTCGTCCCCATCGAGACGCAGATAAACGATATCGTTTCGACCGGCTGACTTCAGAACGTGCTTGAGTTCCTCAGTCGCCACCTGGATAGCCTGCGATTCGACGTTATGTCCATATATGTTGGCGGGAGTCAGCCCTTGCCGGCGCAGTGCCTTCACCTTCTTCCCCAACACCTCGCGCGGTGCGACTCTTAGTTCTGTTCTCGTTCGTATTGTTTGCGCCATTTCCCACTACTCCCCTCAGTGTCTCTGGATCAGGTTAGTCGACGAGTTTCTTCACGTCAACGAAATGCCGTTGGCAGCTCAGTTACGAACAACCGCCATACAATAGAGGCGTGGATTCATATATCATCGGCCGTTCACTGCTTGTCCTCGGCGAACTCATCGCCATGATGGGAGCGAGTATACTCGTCTTTTCCAGGCTTCCCTTAGTCGGCCGCTTCCCGGGCGACACCTCTTTTCAGCGAGATGGTTTCTTCTTCTTTCCAATCGTCACCTGCGTCCTTCTAAGCCTCCTCCTTACCATCGCCGTAAACGTCATCATTCGGCTTCTTCGATAAATTTCACGTGGGCGACGGGCGTCGTGACTTCTGAAAAGAGCTTGTGAGTAACTTCGCCTTGACATCTCTTCGCCTCTGCGAGATATTGAGCCCAAAGGTAAGTGCGCGCCCACGCACAACATGAGCCGGCGAGGGCCCATGACAATCGCCCCGAGCCCCACAATCGAGCGCGGCAAGCGCGACAAAGAGCAGCGCCGCCAATGCCTGATCGACTCCGCGACTGCCGTGTTCGCGGAGCGAGGCTATGATTGCGCTACAACACGGGAGGTGGCGGAGCGCGCCAACTGCGCCGAGGGCCTGATTCACCGCTACTTCAACGGCAAACGAGGGCTTCTACTCGCGATTCTCGAGAGTCGCGCGACGCAAGTGGTCGAGGACTTCGTGGGCGCGCTTCCCGACCGCGATACGCCCGAGGACGAGATCGAGGGGATCATTCTCTGGCACCTCGACACGATGTGGCAGCGCCGCGACTTCATGCGGGTCGCGGTCTCCCAAGCGGCAGTCGACTCTGAAATCGGTCGCACGATCAATGAGGGAATCCACAACGAACGCGTCCGCCTGACGAAGCAAAAGCTCGAACGGCATCAACTCGACGGCCGTATCCGCTCAGGGGTGGACATCGAGGCGATCGCGCAGACGATCACGGGCGTCGGGTTTGCATTGGGGTTCTCGTTTCAAGTATCGCTCGGCCAGGACCGCGAGCTTGCCCGCCGCATTGCCATTGAGGCCGCCGCCACGCTTAGTCGGGGCATCAGCAGGAGGTAACTATGAAATTAGGGCTGGCCACAGGCTACTGGAGTTCCGGGCCGCCCCCCGGTATCCAGGAATCCATCGCCGAAGCAGAGCGCCTCGGCTTCGACTCGATCTGGACCGCGGAAGCTTACGGTTCGGACGCCTTCACGCCGCTCGCGTGGTGGGGCTCGCAGACAACACGCATCAAGCTCGGCACGGCAATTGCCCAAATGTCCGCCCGTACCCCGGCTGCCACGGCCATGGCGGCCATGACGCTCGATCACCTTTCGGGCGGCCGCTTCAACCTCGGTATCGGTGCCTCCGGACCCCAGGTGGTCGAGGGCTGGTACGGCCAACCTTACCCCCGTCCGCTCGAGCGCACTCGCGAATACATCCACATAATGCGCACGATCTTCGCACGCGAAGAGCCGGTGTCGTTCGAGGGGAAACACTACCAAATGCCGCATCGAAACGGTCTGGGTCTCGGCAAGGCGCTGAAATCGACCGTTCACCCGCTGAGGAGCGATATCCCCATCTACCTTGCGGCTGAAGGGCCCAAGAATGTTGCGCTCGCCGCCGAGATCGCCGATGGTTGGCTACCCATGTTCTTCTCCCCGAGGGCCGACCAGTTCTACCGGGACGCCCTGGCTGAGGGTTTCGCCCGTCCCGACGCCCGCCACAAGCCCGAAGACTTTGAGGTCGCCTCAATGATCCCAATCATCCCGAGCGACGACATCGAGGCCGCCGCCGACTTCTACCGCCCTACCCTGGCTCTTTATGTGGGCGGGATGGGCGCCCGCAGCGCTAACTTCCACTACGATGCCGTCGCCCGGCTTGGGTACGAGGGCGAATGCGCGAGGATCCAAGAACTCTACCTCGAGGGCAAGAAGCGCGAGGCGATGGCGGCAGTGCCGACGAAAATGGTCCAGGACCTTGCTCTTATTGGCCCGCTCGCCAAGATTAAGGAAGAACTCCCCACGTGGAAGAAGTCAGTGCTCACGCAAATGCTGGTCTTCGGCCCGCCGCAGATGCTGAACACCCTCGCTGAACTGGTGCTCACGTGAAGCTGGGGCTCCAGATCCCGTTTTTCACATGGCCCGGGGGGCCGCCCCAGCTCAGGTCTAAATTAGGAGACATCGGGCGCACAGCTGAGGCGGCTGGGTACGACTCTATCTGGGTGATGGACCACCATTTCCAGATCCCGATGATCGGGCCCGCTGAGATGGACATGCTTGAGGCGTATACCACGCTCGGGTTCATCGCCGGCCAGACCTCGCGGGTCGGCCTGGGGACGATGGTCACGGGCGTCACGTACCGCCACCCTGGAATCCTGCTCAAGCAAGTCACCACGCTCGACGTGCTCTCCGGCGGACGCGCCTGGCTGGGCATCGGCGCCGCCTGGTTCGAACGCGAGCATCTCGGGCTCAGTGTCCCTTTCCCGCCCCTGAAGGAGCGCTTCGAACGACTCGAAGAAACGCTCCAGATCGCGAATCAGATGTGGAGCGACGACAACAACGGGCCGTTCGAGGGCAAGCATTACAAGCTAGCGGAAACGCTCAACGTTCCGCAGGCGCTTCAAAAGCCTCGGCCGCGCATCATGATCGGTGGCCGGGGACAGAAGAAGACGCTGCGCCTCGCCGCGAAGTACGCGGACGCCTACAACCTCCCGGGCGCCGATCCAGCAACCGCCCGGCAGCAGTTTGATCTTCTGCGGACACACTGCGAGCGTGAAGGCCGGAACTACAACGATATCGAGAAGACGGTCCTCATCGTAATGAACGTCGGTCCCGATGGATCGCAGGCTGGTCAGCTCGTCGAGCAGCTTGGACGGTTCGCACAAGCCGGCGCCCAAGCGGCTTTCGGCGCACTCATCGGCGTCGAGAACATCGCCCCGATCGAAGCGATGGGCCGCGACGTTATACCCGAGGTGGCCAAGCTCTGATGATCTCCCGCCTCGACTACAAGTGGATCGTCGGCATCGTCTTCGTGTTCGGTCTTTTCATGGACCTGCTCGACATGACGAGCGTGAACGTCGCGCTGCCAAAACTCGGCGAAGACCTGAACGTAAACCGGGAGGAAGCGGCTAGTACGATCCAGTGGGTAGTCACCGGCTACCTTTTGAGCCTCGCTGTGTTCATTCCAGTCAGCGGTTGGGCCGGCGACCGTTTCGGCACGAAACGCATCTTCATGATTGCGCTCTTCATCTTCACGTCCGGCTCGCTGCTCTGCGCGCTCGCCTGGAACATCGAATCGCTCATCGCATTTCGCGTCCTTCAAGGCGCGGGTGGAGGCATCCTCACGCCCGTCGGCACTGCGATGCTCTTTCGCGCGTTCCCGCCGGAGGAACGCGCGAAAGGAGCGGCGATACTCATGGTGCCGATGGTTGTGGCGCCGGCCAGTGGCCCGGTGCTCGGCGGCTATTTGGTCGAATACCACGATTGGCGCTGGATCTTCCTGATCAACATCCCCGTGGGCCTCTTGGGTCTCGTTTTCGCGGGGCTCTTCCTTCGCGAGGAGAAGCAGCCGAGCCCCGGACGGATCGACATCCCGGGTTTTATCCTGGCGGCCGCCGGCCTTGCTTCCCTCATATACGCGCTGGCCGAGGCAGGGATAGATGGCTTTGGCAGCCAGCGCGTCCTCGCTTTTGGCGCACTTGGTATCGGCCTCCTGCTGCTGTTCGGCTACCAGGAAATTCGGACGCGAGAACCGATGATCGACATGCGCCTCTTCGGCAATCGGTTATTCAGGACGATGAATCTGGCCCAGATCGTCGGGTACAGCGGAATGATGGGCGGGCTCTTTCTGCTCCCCCTTCTTCTTCAGGCGGAGATGGGCCTCTCGCCGTTTCAGTCGGGCTTGACAACCTTCCCGCAGGCGATCGGCGTCGTAAGCATGGTGCAGATCGCCGGACGCATCTACAACAGCGTAGGCCCGCGGCGAATGATGATGGCCGGAATGCTCGGTTCGGCGATCACGACCCTCCTATTCCTGCTCGTGGACCTGGAGACTAGCCAGTGGTGGATACGGCTGATCATGCTTTGCCGTGGCTGGGCATTCGCCCTGGTATTGATACCCATTCAGACGGCGACCTACGCAACGATTCGGCCGCACGAAATGGGGCGGGCGAGTGCCATCTTCAACGCCAACCGGCAGGTGGCCGCTAGCTTTGGGGTCGCCCTACTGGCGACGTCGCTCAGCAACCGTCTGAGCGCTCACGGTACCACGCTTGGGCCACCACCGATCGGGAACCCGGTCCTAGCCTTGGACGCGTTTCACGAGGCGTTCATCGTGGCCGCCGTTCTGGCGCTGCTCGGCGTGCTGGCTGCCGCCATGATCAGCGATCGGGAGGCGACGGCCATGATGCGCCGTGCACAGGCGCCCGTTGCCGAAGAAGAGGTTACGCCGGTAGCGGCGAGCTAACGCGAGTCAGGAGCTAGGCGCAGAGCTCTTGATTGAGCCCCCATTTCCCCGCTGCGCACTTGGCTGTTTTCAGAAAAGTTCGCTGACGGGCAGTGGGGACACGATGAGGCGCAGGACTCAGCTTGCTTGACTTCAAGATGGTTGATTCCCCAGAAGCTGAGAGTCGAGTAAGATGCAGCGCTCCGAAAATCACCCCGTTGTTTCATGTCTCGAGAGTAGCAGACGGCCACGGCATCTCCATGTCTGAAGTGACGCAATGGATTCAGAGCAGCGGGGGATGAACTAGTCTTCGGAGACCCCGGCCGGCTGCCCTGCCGCCGCATGCGAGGCCTGCGCGGCCCAAGACTCTGCCCAGCCGGCGACCGCGCGCACTACCGATTCGAGAGCGCGCCCCTTGTCCGTTAGCCTATACTCCACGCGAACGGGGGTGTCGGGAAACACCCGGCGCACAACGACGCCCTCAGTTTCAAGTTCCTTGAGCCGCTCAGCCAGCATTCGATCGCTCAGGCCAGGAACGGCAGCGGCGAGGTCGTTGAACCGCTTGACGTCAGTCAGCAAGGCGCGCAGGATCGCACCGGTCCAGCGCCGGCCGATTAGCTCGACTGCGCGGTGATAGGAAGGGCAGAAGCTCGTCAGTTCGTTCTCCATCAATTTCATCTTACCGCAAGTAAGCTACTTGACAAAGATAACTCATCTTCCTATAGTACCTTACGAGAGATAAGCACCACGTCGCAAGGTGCTCAAAACAAGGAGGAAGAATGACCACTGAAGCAGCAATAAAGAGGACCGTCTGGACAGCCGACCCGATGCATTCAATCGCCGAATTCGCGGTCACGCACCTAGTTGTCACGACTGTGAAAGGCCGATTCCGGGACCTCGAGGCGACGCTGTACATCGACGAAGCGAACCCAGAAAACTCCTGGGTCGAGGCTAAGATCGCCGTCGCCAGCGTCGACACCAACGTCGAGGCGCGCGATGCGGACCTCCGCTCCGATAACTTCTTCAGCGCCGACCAATTCCCGTACATCACCTTTCGCAGCACACGGATCGAGCGGTTGGATGATGAGCGCTTTAGGCTCACCGGTGAATTGATGATCAGGGACGTGACGAAGGAAGTCGTCCTCGACAGCGAATACGAAGGCCAGATCGACGATCCCTACGGCAACAAGAGGGCGGGGTTCACCGCAATGACCCAGATCAGCCGGAAGGAGTTCGGGATCCGCTGGAACCAGTTAATCGAATCGGGCGGCGCCGTCGTTGGCGATAACGTGAAGATCACGCTGCACATCGAGGCTATCCGCAAGAAGGAGGATGAGGCGTCATGATAGTCATGAAGTCATGTCCGCGCTGCCATGGCGACATGTTGGAGGAAGAACTGCTCGGCGAGGTGGAGGTAGTGTGCCTGCAATGTGGCCATCGCACGTATCCAGAAATCCAGACGAGGCGGCCTGTGCCCGCAGTTCGCATGGAGAAGAAGGCAGCATGAACTCGGCTACGTGGGCTACGCACATTCACTTGGAGCGGCGCCCCTCAAGGGCTCGCCCACGCAACCGCCGACCGGTCGAAGTGACGAACTGCCGGCTACGAGCCG
>VBEJ01000161.1 GCA_005882985.1 Chloroflexota bacterium | reverse complement strand
CCGCCGCACAAACAATCTGCATCGGCGGCGTTAACACCGAGTGCTCGTTCACCGCGGACGACGACGGTGACGGTGTGGTCAACGCCAGCGATACCTGTAGAGCCGGCGCCAATCCCCCGTACGTCTTCGGCGGCGCTGGTTCGCCTCCAACATGGACGGCCGGGGCCAACACCAATCTGTCAGCAGCGGCTGGGGCGGGTGCTACCAGCCTCACCGTGGCCAGCTCGGCAGGCTTCATCCAGGGCAACCCCATAGTCATAGCCTCACCGACCGAGACCCTGAGGTACATTGCGTCTATCCCGGACGCGACGCACCTCACCATCACTTCCGGCCTCAGTTCCGGCCACGCCGGCGGAGCGACTGTCAGGATGGTCAGCTACGCGCAGTCCATGCGTGATATGACCAACGATGGGTTCGTTGACATCTCCGACGTCCAAAAACTGACAGGGGTCTTCGGCACGCGGGGCGGCGACCCCAGTGCCCCGGCCGGCTACCAGGGCCGCTATGACACCAACTACGATAACTTCGTCGACATCACGGACGTGCAGTCGCTGACCGGTATGTTCGGGGCTGCCTGCGGCCCCCTATAGCATCGCGTTTGGCGAGCCGCGAAACTGCTGACAGCCGGCCGTCAAAGCGGTCTCCTAAGCTGAAATCGTCGAGCCGCGGCGCAACCGCGCGCGATGTGCCGTTCTGTGCCCGCTCACCAGACCGCAGACTCCGCAACCGCCCCGCACTGTATTCGGGCGCGTAGCCCGTTCAGATCACGGCCCGTCCTCCTGACGCGGCGACCACGACTGAGGCCAACCTTGGGTGTGCCCGCCGAACCACCCCTGCCGGCTGCCCTTCAGCACCCGGCTCGCCGCCCCGCCGTCGCGCAGCGCCCACATGACACGCCCGGCATAGCGCCGGCGTCCCCACCACCCCACGAGCGCCGCGTCGTCGGCGTCGCCGTGACACAGGGTGACCGCCGTACGTGCCCTGCGGCCGACCGGCGGCATCCTTGCTGGAACCCGCATTTCGATTCCGTTTCAACTGCCGCACGGGCCTGCGTCTCTCGTTGACGCCCGCACGCCTCCGCGCTACAACGGGTGCGTGGCGCGGCGAGTCGCATCGTCGCTGCCCTCCCTCAATAGGCCGGTCGGGTGCACGAAGCGTTTACCTGACCGGTAAGCAGTAGGGCCGGTCAGCAGCCCATGGTTGATCGGCCCCATCTTGTCTTGTTCGTATCTCCGGTATCCCTCCTGCCCACGCGCCCGCGCGGTCCCCTTGCCCCCCGCCGAACCACCGCTGCCCGCTGCCCTTCAGCACCCGCCCCCGCTCATCCCGAGAGCCCGCCCGCCGCAGGCGGGCTCGAAGGACGCCGTCGCGCAGCGCCGTTTGACGCCAGCGCAGGGCCGCATGATGCGCCGCTAGCGCCGGCGCCCCCGGCCCACGACCGCGCGTCGTCGGGGTCGCCGCGCCCCCGCCGGCTCCGTCCATCGTCATCCTGAGACCCGAAGGATCTGCCCGTGCCCCTTCGCCTGTTCCTAATTCCGATCGGGACTCAGCATCTTCCCCTCTTACCTCGGGACTTGCCCTGAGCGCAGCCGCAGAGGATCGTTCCCCCGCCCTTCGACGATACCAGCCAGAGGGCTGTAGAATGCGGCTGGTGTTTAGCCAGGGCAATCTAGTAGCCAGGAGGTGAAAGATGTACGGGAGCGTGTTCCGGATGCGGCCCAAGTCGGGGATGGCCCAGCAGCTGCGGGACGTGATGATGAGCAACGACCGCCGGCCGAAGGGCATGGTCGCGGCGTATCTCCTCAGCGAAGACGCGTCGGAGACCGTCTGGGGGCTTGCCGTCTTCGAGGACCAGCAGACCTATCGCGACAATGCCAGCGATCCCGAGCAGGACGCGCAGTACCGCAGGTTCCGCGAGCTCCTCGAGGCCGACCCGGAGTGGCACGACGGGTCGATCGACGCCTTGCGGACCTCTTGACGCCCGGCGGCTCTTGAACAGAGCTCGCCTCGTCGCGGTGCGCCCTCGCTCCGCGCTACCAGATGCGCCGGCCACCAGCGCTCCCCCGCTTCCCCGCCGTCGCGTAGCGCCGCAGACGCCCCGCATCTCGCCGGCGTGCCCCGGCCCCACGACCACGCGTCATCGGGGTCGCCGCTACGAGACACGGCATCCTCAGGCCTAACAAGAGGAAATCCCGACCTGATTGCCGGCGATCTAGCGAAGGGGGAGTGAACGGGCGATCGCTACAAACACGGCTACGAGCGCTATGAGTAGCACGAGCCAGATGGACAGACGGCGACCCCGCGGGCCAGTGCGTATTCTTCGCTGTCTTAATCTCCGTCCGCGGCGGTTCACAATTCATGCTCCGTTGGAATTATAGAGTTACGGCACAACGTTCGTTGTGTCACAGCGAGCTCTTCACTGGCGCACGGCTGGAGTAGTCGAAGTCGGCGGCTCGGCGATGACGATGGGGGCCGGATCCGATTGATGAGGAGGCTAAGGGGTTGGTTATTCCTCGGGATCGCCGCGCCACGCGGCGACCGCCTACGTGCCCTGCATCGGGCGGCGCCCAACCGTGTCCGCCCACCTGGGTGTGCGTATTGACAAATGCTTATGCATTTGGTAGTCTCTTTCTCGTACCACCTCATGGCCGGGAAACCTGCCATGAGCCAACGAGGAGCCGCGAGGCTCCTTGTTCTTTATCCGGACGACACTGTATTGGTGACTCCCAGGAACCTGTCCCGCGCCTCCGTCTTCATCGATGGCAGCAACGTCTATCACCGGCTCCGCGAGTCCGGTTGGCCAACTGACGTAGACATCACCGAGTTCGGGCGCAGGCTCGCAGGCCTGAGGCAACTTGTCAGCGTTTTCTACTATAATGTTCCTCCGCCCCGCACGAATCCTCCACAGCAGATAGCCCGCCAGAGGCGCTATATTACGCTCGGGTGGGCGCGGGTGCCGGCGTCGTCTTCCGTATGGGCTACCTGCAGGAGCGAAAGGTCGGCGGTCTCAGCGTCTTCGAAGAAAAGGGCGTTGACATCGACCTAGCTGTCGACATGCTCTCCGGCGCCTTCGAGGACCGATATGATACCGCCATCCTCGTCTCTTCCGACGGCGACTTCAAGCCGGTGGTGCAGGCCGTCCAACGGCGCGGAAAGCGCGTCGAATACGTCTTCTTCCCAAAAGCCCAACGCTCGAACGCCCTGGCGAGCACGTGCAACGTCTCGCGTAGGTGCCCACTAGGCCCTCCCCTACCGAGGTCCGCCCCACCTTGCACCCCGCACCTACGCGCGCCCTCGCTCGCCCCCACCCCGTCCCCCAGCCACCACCGCCGACCGCTGCCCTTCAGCACCCGCCTCCGCTCGTCCTGCCGTAGGCCCGCCTGTGGAGGCCTGCCCGCCGAAGGAGGGGAGGCTCTCGAAGAACGCCATCACGCAGCGCCATGACATGACACGTCCCGCATTGCGCCGGCGTTCCCCGGACCCACAACCGCGCGTCGTCGCCGGGTCGCCGCGCCACGCGGTGGCCGCGTCCGTGCCCAGTGGCCGCGCGGCGGCAGAAAGCGCAGATAGATGGCCTCACACCCCAGCATAGACACGTTGCAAGAACCGCGATAGCATGGCCGGGCCGTGCTCATTCAACTCTCAGCCACCGACCGCGAGCGTGTGCGGCCACTCTTCGCTGGCGCTCCCGGCCTCGACGGGGTTGTAGACGCCGCGCTGGAGGGAGCGATGGGCATCGTCCGCTCCGACGACGCCTCCCGGCCCCGCATTGCGCACATCGAGCTTGATTTCGACTTGCTGGCGGGAGACTCGACTGCTCCAGCGGCCGAAGAAGTCGTGCGCGGCCTTTCTCCGCCGTTCAGCCTGGTTGTCTCGAGCAGCGCTTGGGCCCCTCTCATCCGCCGCGTCTGGGGCGAAGCCTTGCAGCCACGAACACGCGTCGCGTTCCAGCCGGGGCACTGGGACCGAGACCGTCTGCGCGACCTCCAGGAGTCGGTTCCCGTCGGGTTCTCGCTCAGGCGCATCGGCGCCGACGACGCCGCCGGATTCAGCCGGCTGGCGGACTCTCTCGTCTATAACTTCCCGACGCTCGAAGAGTTTGTGGTGAGAGGTGTGGGATTCGGTGTCGAGCACAGGGGCCGTTACGTCTCTGGTTGCTCTTCCTTCGCCCTCAGCAGTCGCTGCCTGGAATTCGAGATCCAGACACACCCGGACTTTCGTCGCCGGGGCCTCGCCTCGGCCTGCGCGGCGGCGATGATCGAGTACTGCCTTGAGCATGGGCTTCGACCGTGCTGGGACGCCCACAACGACATGTCGGCGGCGCTGGCGACCAAACTCGGCTTCAGCAGCCCGGTGGCGTACACGGCCTACGAGGTTGGTACTTAGCAGGCATGGTTTACGCGGCTTAAATCACTCTTGCGCCTGCCCAGGCGCCCAGCCACGCGGATGCCCGACCGTGTGCCCGCCGAACCACCGCTGCACGGTGCCCTTCAAGCACCCGCCCCCGCCCGCCACAGGCGGGCTCTCGAAGGACGCCGTCGCGCAGCGCCGCCTGACACGCCCCGCGCAGCGCCCCATGACACGCGTGGCATGTCCCTGGCCCACACGACCGGGCGTCGTCACCTTGACGCCAACAAATCGAACGTTGTCCCGGATGACGGCGTTGTTCGGACACAGCTGTCCCGCCCCTAGTTCGGATGTCCTTGCACACTAAGAGTTGTTATCAGGGCGACCAGGAAGGATCGAAGTCCCCGGCGGGGTCCGAAGTAACAGCGACCGCTGAGCTTCCATCCAGGCGGATGACGTAGATATCTTTGGTGCCCGAACGGCTACTGCTAAACGCGATTTCCGACCCGCCCGGTGACCAGTCAGGTAGCCAGTCATCCGCGGAGTTTGTTGTTACCTGCTGAACTCCCGTACCATCGCTGTTCATTGTGAATATGTCGTTGTTGCCAGGAGCATTACTCGCGAACGCGATGCGGCTCGCGTCCGGCGACCACGTGCCTGGCCAATCATCGCTCGCGCCGAAGGTAACCTGTTGGATGCCCAAACCATCCCTATTCATTACAAACAAGTCTTCGTTACCGGTGCGATCACTGGCAAAGATGATCCTCGCGCCATCCGGCGACCACTCGGGAAACTCCTCCGAGGAGGGGCTGTTACTCAGGTTTACCTGCCCGCTACCATCCGCATTCATTACATAGATTTCATAGTTCCCATCTCTCGTTGATTCGAAGACGATGCGGCTTCCGTCAGGCGACCAGTTCGGGTTGTTGTCTTCGCCAGGTGAGTTTGTGAGCTGCCCGAGGCCGGTTCCGTCGACATTGATCGCGTAAATGTCGCTGCTGATAGGCGGAGCGGCGCTCACACGGTGGAACGCCAGCTTGCTTCCATCTGGGGACCAGGTGGCGCCACCGTCC
>VBEJ01000160.1 GCA_005882985.1 Chloroflexota bacterium | reverse complement strand
AGCTGCCCTGGCCGAAGAACGTCTGGGTGGGGGTCTCGGTCGAGAACCAGCGCTGGACATCGCGCATCGATGACCTGCGGCGGGTTCCGGCGGCCGTTCGATTTCTCTCCTGCGAACCGCTTTTGGGGCCCTTGAACCTTGACTTGACCGGCATTCACTGGGTGATTGCCGGCGGGGAAAGTGGGCGTCGGGCGCGGCCCATGAGGGCTCAATGGGCTAGCTCAGTGCGAGACCAGTGTCAGTCTGCCGGTGTTCCATTCTTTTTCAAGCAATGGGGTGCGCATGACGCAGCCGGCCGCCACTTGGGCAAGAAAGTCTCCGGGCGTTTGTTGGACGGAAGGCTGTGGAATGGGCTGCCGCTAGCAGTCGGACAGATGATTAGAACTTGAACCGCAGCTGCCCAGCCGAGTCGGGTCGTTCCTGAACCCACTTCATGATCCGCTGGCCAGGTTCCACCTTGCTCACGAAGATCAAGTAGTATAGACGCTGGCCACGGGTGCCCGTAACGACCGGATCAGCGTCTGTCGTATACCGCCAGCCCAACTCTTGCAGACGATTCTTATAGAGATCCAGCAAACGCCGAATGCGGCCGGGTGACGTCGATTCCCAGAGTGGGCGCCACTCTCGGGTGCCGTAATATGCATTGACTTTGCCGCTGTCTGGATTCCGGTTGATTGCCATTCCAAAGGGAAAATTGATGAGGAGTTCGGTCTTCCAACCGGCGATTTTCTGAAGAGTAGTCCATTGGGGATCTATGCCTTCGGGATCAAGAAAGACAAACGTCGGCGAGCGCTTGGGAAGTCGCTCGATTAGTCGGGGGAGCTCGACGTTCACGTCTCCTGGAATCACCGTACATCGCCTTTGGGTGTCGCGCTGGGCCACGGTGTTCTCAAGCTCCAAGGCAGATGCCTCGTCCCGTTCTATGAAGAAGAGCCTCGTAAACGTAGTTCCGTTCTCCGCTTTAGCATCTAGTGCGATGAGCGGTGAACCATCGACGATCTTACCTGTCCCTCTTACGCGGTTGAGTCCAGGGCCAGCGAATCCGTCGATATAGATGCGTTCCATTGCTCGTGTCGTCGCTTTCAGGTAAACGGGCAAGTAATCGCTAAGGATTTTCAGTTTGTTCTTCGTCCAGCTTCCAACGTCCCTTGGCATTTTCGATTGCTTCCTATACCTGCACTAACGAGCGCATGGTAGGAGTCTTTGTTCTAACCAACAAGAAGAGAATGGCACTATTTAGCAAAAGCCAGGAGGCCGGGCCCCTCCCGGAACCCGGCCTCCCTTTGTGCGACCCCGTCGTTGTTAAGCTTCGGCGGGTGCCTCTCGCCCCGGCGAGTCGTGGACCTCGTGCGATTCGTCCGGCGACTGGAAGACGTACTCGTAGACGAAGCCGGCAACGGCGCCGCCCAGCGTGCCGAGCGCGTACCAGCCGAAGTCCGTCCACTCGTTCGCCACCAGCGCCGTCCCGAAGACGCGGCTCAGGTTGAGCGCGGCCCCGGTCAGCGGGAACGCCACGAGGAACGCGGCCCCCACGATCAGCCCGAGCGTCAGCGCGCCGAGGGCGATGTTGCCGCCCCGGCCGACGACGAACGCGCGGATGTAGGCCACGACCAGCACGAACGTGAGGATGCCCTCAAAGAGGGCGCCCGTCCAGCCGGTCATCTTGTCAGCGAACGTCAACGCGGCCGCCCCCGAGGCGTCGCCCACGAAGTCGCGGAAGACCACCTCGAGCAACAGCGCGCCGAGCACCGCTCCGCCCGCCTGCGCTGCGATATACAGCGCCGCGATCGAAGGCGGCATGCGCCGCGCCGCCAGCTCGCCGAGCGTCACGGCCGGGTTCAGGTGCCCGCCGGAGACCGGGTGGAACATGTACACCATCAAGGCGTACGCCACACCCGTCGCCGCGGCCATCCCGAGCAGGCCGAGACCGCCCTCGCTGACCTTGCTGTTGACGATGATCGCCGCGCCTGCGAAGAAGACGAAGCCGAGGACGCCCATCGCCTCGGCGGCCATCCTCCGTGCCACGCCGGTGATCTCGTCGGTTGTTTCGGGGACCCACGTCCAATCAACTTCACGTGCCCCCCAGTGAATGCGAGGATGAATTACTGCCATCCTGTTTCACCTCCTTTCAAAACTCGCTAATGCACACTGCGTAGGTGGACGCCCTCAGACCTGCCAGCGGACCCCGACAGAGTCGGGGGTCGGCTCGCTGAGCGAGCCTGAGGGCATGCAGCTACGAGTGTGGTGGCATGGCTAGCGTCGCGGCGAATCCTCATCAGTAATATCGATAGGATACATTCCAAATATCAATCATCCGCCGTTTACGCCTTGTGTCAAGATACTAATTGTAAGAATTCACATACATGAATTGACCGACTACGTTCCCCCAAACGGGAAACCGCCGCTTACGTTAATCGGACTTGTAAGGACGGAGGAAGAAGGGACCAGGTAACCGGCATCGGAAATCGGGTTGCCCGGCCACATTCGGCGGTTGCCAATTGCCAATCGACTCCGCCTTGCTCCTCGCTCCTGGCTGCCCGGATACTGGTACAGCCATGCGCCCCAGCGACCGCGCAGCCCGCTTCTTCGCCACCTCCGCCCTCGCCGCCCGCGTCTACCTCGGCTACAAGGCGATCACCCTCGCCGAGAAGCGCCTCGGGCTCAAGGACCCCGACCAACGCCGCTCACGGCATCACACGGACTCGGCCCGCCGCCTCTACGGCCTCGCGATCCGGCGGCAGGGGCTGCTCATCAAGTTCGGGCAGATCGTCGGCTCCCGCCCGGACCTCATCCCCGACGAGTACATCGCCGTGCTCTCGCGCCTCCAGGACCGCGTCCCGCCGCGGCCGTTCGGGGTCATCAAGCGCCGCATCGAGCGCCAGCCGTTCATGGAAGGCCGCCCTCTCGCCGAGGTCTTCGCCGAGTTCGACGAGCAGCCGATCGCGGCCGCCTCGCTGGCGCAGGTGCACCGCGCGCGCCTGCACGATGGCCGCGAGGTCGCGGTCAAGGTGCAGTACCCGGGCATCGAGAGCATCGTCGAGAATGACCTGCGGAACATCCGCTTCCTGCTGCGCATCCTCGCCAAGTTCGAACGCAACCTCGACTTCAGCCCCCTGATCGAGGAGATCTCGCTCAACGTTCCTCTCGAGCTCGATTTCATCAACGAAGGCCACAACGCCGAGATCATCGCCCGGAACTTCGAGGCGCGAGCCCGAACTCGGCCGGCGCAGCTCGGCGAGGACGGCGGCGGCCGAGGCTGGGCGCCGGTTGAGCGCGGCGACGTAATCGTCCCGCGAATCGTCTGGGAGTACAGCACGCGGCGGGTGCTGGTGATGGAGTACCTCGAAGGCGTCAAGATCACCGACCTCGAGGGCCTGCGTGGGCAGGGGACCGACCCGCAGGCGGTCGCGCAGCTCGTGATCGACGCATACTGCGAGCAGCTCTACCTGCACGGGATGTTCCACGCCGACCCGCATCCGGGAAACCTTTTCGTCCAGCCCGGCCCGAAGCTCATCATGCTTGACTTCGGCCTCTGCCGGCAGCTAGACGACAAGTTCCGGCTCGGCTACGCCCGGCTCGTCAACGCGATGCTCACCTGGAACATCCCGAACATGATCCAGGGCTTCCTGGAACTCGGCGTAAAGGTCCGCAAGCCGCAGGACACGGCGGTCTACCTCGAGCTGGGGCGGAGCTTCACGGAGTACGGCAAGGAGGGGCGGGCCTACGCAGACCCAGATATCGTCGCGGAGGCGAACCAGCGCATGTCGAAGGCGATCCGTTCGAACCCGATCACAGACATCCCGCGCGAGTTCCTGCTGATCGGCCGCGTCGTCGGTCTGCTCAGCGGCCTCGGAGCGCACCTCGATTCGCGCGTCGACATGGTCCGAACCATCGTCCCGTACACGCAGGCAGCACTCGAAGGCGCCAAGTAATCGCAAATTCTCTTGTTCGCCGCAAGGCGCCTGGCCAGCCTGTCACGACGACTACAGAAGGTAGGGAATAACCGGTATAGACTTGCAATAAGTGGTCGGTTGACAGCCAAAACTAAACGCCCCTAAAATCTACGTCAGAGTTGCATCCGCCCTATCGTTTTGCATAATTTAGTGAGGTTCGCCCCATGACCACGATGACCCGCTTTCGTGACGACACCGACACGCTATCCACCCGCTGGATCACGCTGGGACAGGCCTGCAAGCTCCTCGGAGTCAACGAATCGACGCTCAGACGATGGGCTGACGCCGGCCACACCCGCTCCTTCCGGACGCCGGGAGGCCATCGTCGCTTCTCGGAGGACGACCTGCGAGCGATGATGGCCGGACACGCAGCGAGCACGCGAGAGCCTTTTACATCTATCAGTCAGGTGGCTCTCTCGCGGATCCGGCGCCGGCTTCAGCGCGGCCGAAACCAGACCTGGTACGCGGGCGTCGCGGAAGATGACAGGGACTCGGCGCGCAACTACGGCCGCCGGCTCGTCTCGTTGGTCTCTGAGTACCTGGCGAAAGGCTCCCGACGTGCTGATTTGCTGGATGAGGCGCGGGACATCCTGCACGACTATGGCGCCCTGCTCTTTCGCGACGGGTTGAGTCTGCGGGACGTGCTGGAGGGATTCACGTTCTTCCGCAAGCGGTTGGACGAAGCGGCGCGGGAGGAGGCGCAGAAGAACGACCTTTCGGCAGACGAAGTACTTGAGATGTGGGAGCATCTTTCGAACCTGGCGGACCAGGAGCTGCTCTCGGTCGCTGACTCGTACGACGAGGCGGCAATGGCGACGCCCGCGGGACGGTAACTATCCGTGCGCCCTGGGGGAATGCGCTACTATCCGGTCTTCCTCGACATTGCCGGCAAGCCCGTCATCGTCATCGGCGGCGGAAATATTGCGCACCAGAAAGTCGTCGGACTGTTAAAGGCGGGCGCCGAAGTGGCCGTCGTGAGTCCGGAGCTCAATCCCGAGATGGCATCGCTCGAAAAGGCCGGCCGCTTCCGGCACGTTGAGCGCGACTACGAGCCGGGCGACCTGGAAGGATACATTCTCGCTTTCGTTGCCACGGACGACCGCTCGGTCAACGCCACCGTTGCGGCCGAGGGCAAAGAGC
>VBEJ01000313.1 GCA_005882985.1 Chloroflexota bacterium | reverse complement strand
ACGAAACTCTAGGCAGCCTGGTGCTGGGGCTGCAGTCGCTACCGAGCATTACCTGGCTGCCGCTCGCTATTCTGTGGTTCGGACTGAACCAGAACGCGATCATCTTTGTCACGTTCATGGGATCCGTCGGCGCGATTGCCATCTCCGCCCGCGCCGGCGTGCAGGCAATCCCACCGTTATACCGGCGGGCCGCTGCGACCATGGGCGCGAATCGTTATCAGTCCGTCCGCTACGTCCTCCTACCCGCCATGGTCCCCAGCATGGCGCAAGGCCTCAAGCTCGGCTGGTCGTTCGCCTGGCGTTCCTTGATGGCCGCCGAGCTGATCTTTGTGACGACGGGTCTCGGCCATCTTCTTAACCTCGGCCGCGATCTGAACAACATGAGCTTGGTGCTGGCAATCATGTTCGTAATCGTCGCGATCGGCCTTGCAGTGGACCGGATTTTCTTCGCGCGCGTGGAGGCGTGGGTTCAGGAGAGGTGGGGGCTACAGACTGCTTAAGTGGTGCCGCTCTCTGCGAGCTCGGAGAGATGGCAGCCGAGGCTACGCTTCGCCGAGGTCGCTTCTGATCACTGATTGGGTACTTCTCGAACTAATCCGAGCCCTCGACGCACGTCGGAGTTAGATCGAGATTCATGAGACCTTCATTCCGGGCGTTTAAACTTAACTGAGAGGCGTACACGTTCCAACGGAGCGATGAGAATACTCTTAGTAGAAGACGAGCCTCAGATTGCGGACTTCATTGCAAGGGGCCTGTACGAGAACGGCTACAGCGTGGATGTCGCGCGGGATGGCGACGAGGCGCTGGAATGGCCTAGCGTTGCTCGCCGAACTGCTCGCCCGTATTCGTGCCCTCAGCCGCCGGGAGCCCGCGCTGATTGGAACCGAGTTGCAGGTAGGCGATCTAGTAATGGATACAGCGACGCGCCAGGTAACTCGAGGTGGCGTGCCGATCGAGCTGACTTCAACAGAGTTCGCCCTATTAGAGCATTTGATGCGGCATCCGAATCAGGTGTTGTCGCGCACGGTAATCGCCGAGCACGTCTGGAACTACGATTTCGACAACGTCACGAATGTGATAGATGTCCATGTTAAAAACCTTCGCAAGAAGATTGACGAGGGCTTCGAATCGAAGTTGATCAACACCGTCCGTGGCGCGGGTTACCGGCTTTCAGATCGGACAGCGGGTTGACAATGGCGCTCTTTCGCTCGATAAGGATTCGTCTAACGCTGTGGTTTGTGCTCCTGCTCGCCATTACTCTTGCCATATTCTGCGTAGCTCTGTATCTGGCGCTGCGGCATAATCTCAACTCATCACTGAACGACTCACTAGAGAGCAGGGCGGAGATCGTTTCAGGGCTTGTCGTTGACGTAGACCAAGTTGATGTCGCTGCACTGACTATTCCCGGCGATCCGGTGGAGGGCGAAGAATTCGTACGAGTTTTCGATTCCTCCGGTAATCTGGTGTTCGACAATTCCGGTGAGAAGTTCCGGCCGCCCGACGACCCAGCGGCAGTCAGCGCAGCGCTCTCGGGGTCCAGGACGCGGCGCAGCCTGGACCTGGGACCCGAACTGCGGGCCCTTATTGCGCCGATCCGCGCGGATGGGCATGTGATTGGCGCAGTGGAGGTGGGACTAGCAACCGGCGACGTCCACTCGACTCTCCGTACTCTGCTTATCATCATCGCAGTGACGTACCCGCTCGCTCTGATAGTTGCCAGCGGCGGCGGTGTCTTCCTCGCTGGCCGCGCCCTTTCTCCGATCGACGGCCTGACCCGCACAGCTCGCCGAATCAGCGCTGAGGACCTGAGCCAGAGACTCGATATGCGCCTTCCCGACGATGAAGTAGGGCGACTCGCACGCACCTTCGACGAAATGATCGCGCGTCTCGATGATGCCTTCCGGCGCCAGCGGCAGTTCACCGCGGATGCCTCCCACGAACTAAGAACCCCGCTGACTGCGATCAAGGGGCAGACCGAAGTGGCCCTTCACAAGGACCGTGACCCAGAGGAGTATCGTGCGGTTCTCCGCAATGTAAATCTAGAGGTGGACCGCATGATCAGGCTCATCAGCAGCCTGCTTATGCTGGCGCGGGCGGATGCACAGCAGGTGCCACTAGCCAGAGAGAGTATCAGCCTCGGCGGCGTAATCGGCGATGCCGCCGACCAGGTGCGGTCGGCGGCAGACAGCAAGGGTGTGCTTATACGGGTCCGCAACGGCAGGGAGACGCGATTGACCGCCGACCAGGATCTGCTTCTGCAACTGATGCT
>VBEJ01000127.1 GCA_005882985.1 Chloroflexota bacterium | reverse complement strand
TCCAGAAATCCAGACGAGGCGGCCTGTGCCCGCAGTTCGCATGGAGAAGAAGGCAGCATGAACTCGGCTACGTGGGCTACGCACATTCACTTGGAGCGGCGCCCCTCAAGGGCTCGCCCACGCAACCGCCGACCGGTCGAAGTGACGAACTGCCGGCTACGAGCCGGTGTACGTCGGCGGTCTGGATCAGGCCGGCACACTCGAGAAACATCTGAGTCGCCTGATGGGGCCGACCGCTCAAGCGGGGCTTGGAAGATTTTCTATCGCTACGCAAGACCGGGAGAACTGTGAGGCTAACCTCGGCCGCTAGCAGGAGCACCCTGTGGAAATAGGAATCACATCGTTCGCAGAAACGACGCCCGACCCGGCGACGGGACAGACAGTCGATCCGGCCACGCGCCTCCGGCATCTTATGGAGGAGATCAAGCTGGCCGACGAAGTGGGCCTAGATGTCTTCGCGGTGGGAGAGCACCATCGGCCCGATTTCGCCGTCTCGTCTCCGGCTGTCGTATTAGGCGCGGCCGCGGCGATAACGGAACGCATCCGGCTGGCAAGCGCCGTGACTGTGCTAAGCACCGACGACCCGGTCCGTGTCTTCGAGGACTTCGCGACGATCGACGTGCTGTCGAAAGGACGTGCGGAGATCTGGGCCGGCCGCGGCTCGTTCACCGAGTCGTTCCCACTGTTTGGCTACAACCTCCAGGATTATGATGAGCTGTTCGCCGAAAGGCTCGAACTTCTGCTCAAAATCCGCGAGAGCGAAAGAGTCACGTGGTCAGGCAAGCATCGCGCTGCGATCGGTAACTTGGGCGTCTATCCGCGCCCGGTCCAAAGCCTGCTGCCGGTCTGGATCGCCGTCGGCGGCAACCCCGGCTCGGTGATCCGCGGCGGGGAGCTCGGCCTGCCGCTGGTACTGGCAATCATTGGGGGGACGCCGGAGCGGTTCGTGCCGCTGATCGAGCTGTATCGTGAGTCAGTACGCAGGGCCGGCCACGACCCATCGCGCTTGCCGCTGGCGATTAACTCGCACGGCTTCATTGCGGAAAACTCGCAGGACGCCGCCAAGACGTTCTACCCGCCTTACGCGCAAATCATGACGAAGATCGGCCGCGAGCGCGGCTGGTCGCCGATGACCCGCGAACAGTATGAGGCCCTACGGGCGCCGCGTGGCTCGCTGTTGGTAGGGAGCCCGCAGGAAGTAATCGACAAGATGTTGTACGAGCATGAGTTATTCAAGTACGACCGCTTCTTGCTGCACCTCAGCGTGGGAACGATGCGGCACGACCAGGTAATGCGTTCCATCGAGCTTCTTGGAACCAAGGTCGCGCCGGTCATCCGGCAGGAAACTACGAGACCGCCAGCTCTCGAAGCGGCAGCAGGACACTAAGCGGGAGCAAAGGATGATGCCGATATGCCAATTGATTTAACACCGTTCGCCGAAGCAATCAATAGCGCATTGGCGGAAGGCACGTTCTGTGTCCTTGCCACCTCTGGAGAACAAGGACCGGACATCGGATTCAAGGGAAGCATACAGGTGTTCGACGAGGACCATCTCTGCGACTGGGAACGAACGCCCGGCGGGCATTTGGCGAACCTGCGATCGGACCCGCGCGTTGCCGTCCTGTATTTCAGCCGGGAGCGCGGCAAGTACCTGAGGATTTATGGCCGGGCCGAACTGCAGGAGGACGACACCACTCGCGAGCAGATTATGGCGCGCACTCCCGCGCCCGAGCTGGAGAAAGACCCTGAGCGGCAAGGAATCGGCGTCCTGATCCGGGTTGACCGGCTCGTCGAGCCATTCGGAGGCGTGAGCCAGAAACGTTGACTCTGGGAACGCCGACTAAGGCGGGTTTGCCGGCCCTCTCAACATTTTCACGGCAGAGCTCTCCGGCTCTTCCCAAAACGACCCCATCACCTCGAGGTGCGAGGGCCGGGTCAGCCCCGCGAACTGAAAGCTTACGGATACCAGCAAGTAACCCAGGCCAACCAGCAGTAAAGGTGAGACTAGCAATACACTCTCGGCCCCAAACAGGGAAGCGAATGCGCCCATGGTGATTAGCGGGCCGATAGCTGCGCCGTTGCGCAGTGCGCTTTGCATCGAAAAGACGCGCCCCTGGTACGACACCGGGACGCGCCTGTTGATATACGTTTGAACGCTCGTAACCGTCATCGAAACGCCAAGCGCGAGCGGCAGAGCGATGAGGCCAGCCGCCCGCACCCGCTCGTTGATATCGATGCCAACGTATTCGGTTATGCGCATCGGATTGTAAGGCTCGATGACTTCTGCTACATCGCCGACTAGCCCCAGCAGAAAGAGGCAGGCAGCAGCCGTGAACAGTCCCAGGATGGCGGTTAGGCGCTCGCCCGCGAACCGCATCACCGCCGGCGCAGCGACGAGACCGGCGATGATGCCGAGGGCCGAAGGCGCGAAGACATAGGCGGTGTCTGCCGCATCCGCATTAAGAACTTCTTCCACGTAGCGGGGGGCGAGGGTCTGCAGCACGATGTTCACGGTGCCCGCCAGCGTCGAGAAGATGATCATCGTGCCAACGGCAGGATGTCTGATGAGCCAGCGCACCGCGGGGCGGAACCTTATCGCCAGTGGCGGCAGGCGAATCGCTCGCTGCTCATCGCCCACGGGGAGGTCGAAGACGCGGCTGGCAGCAAGCAGCAGCATAACTCCTGCCAGGTAGAGGACCGCCTCGACCCCGAAGATGCGGACAACAATCGGTGCCAGCAGTGCCGTTCCGAAGGCCGTTCCAGCCACCGAGGCCAGATTTATCATAGCCGCCGCGCTCGCCAATTCCACATCATTGGCGACGACGGGGAGCACCGAGGATTCTGTTGGCCCGGACACCTGGCCCAAAGTGTTCACCGCAAAGAGAAGAAACATCACGGCGACTAGTTCTGTGCCGAGTACCGTCGGAAAGACGAAGCAAAGCAGCGCTTGTAGCGCATAGGCGCCAGCGAGCGCGACTCTCTTCGGGATGGCATCCGCTACAGCGCCTCCGTAGAGACCGAAAAGGGCGGGCGGTAACAGAGCGGACACTCCAATAAGCGCAATCTCAAGGGCAGACCCTCCCTCCCGCGCCACAGATACTAGTACGCCGAACAAGACCGATTGCTGGCCCGCCTCCGACAAGAATCGCGAGGCGAGCAAGTGTTGAAAGCGCAAGTCGCGCGCGATAGACGGCTGAGGCACGAAGAGCCATAGAAAGTGAAAGACCCGGTCTTGCGCCTTGTCCAGCACTTGGTCCGCGCGAAATCCGGTGCGATTGGCAATGCGCGGCCGCCATCGCCACGGACGTTGCGGAGGACCCGCGCCGGCGTCGGACATACCTTAAGTGTACGTCGAGTCGCGACTGCTAAACCGCACACTCAACCGAGGAGAGATGAGGGACCGGGGGCGACTGGTGCGGCAGCAAACGCAGAAACTTGCCTGCGGTTTCTGTGAGCTCCATCACAGT
Source organism: Chloroflexota bacterium (assembly GCA_005882985.1). GTDB lineage: Bacteria > Chloroflexota > Dehalococcoidia > SM23-28-2 > RBG-16-64-32 > CF-163. The sequence continues at coordinate 17,587 of VBEJ01000127.1, read as the reverse complement.
TTTCTCTGTCACTCTATGTGCTATGATTGCGCCGCCAAAGGAAGAGCCCTATGTACGACGCGATTGTGGTTGGCGCCCGCTGCGCCGGCGCGCCTACGGCTATGCTTCTCGCCCGCAAGGGCTACCGGGTGCTGGTGGTGGACCGGGATACGTTCCCGAGTGACATCATGTCGACCCACTACATCCATCTGCCCGGAATCGCCAGGCTGAAAAACTGGGGATTGCTCGATCGGCTGGTCGCGACCGGGTGTCCGCCCATCACGAGTGCGACGATGCACTTCGGCGACCTGCTCTTTCAGCCGCCGAGTCTGTCTGAGCTTGTTCCGGGCATACCAGAGTTGACGCTATGTCCACGACGGTTGGTCCTGGACAAGCTACTGATCGATGGCGCGATTGAGTCCGGCGCCGAGTTCCGTCCGGGGTTCTCTGTACAGAGCCTAATCTGGGATAACGGCAGCGTCGCCGGTGTTCGCGGAAGTATGGGGGGTCAGCCGGTCGAGGAGCGAGCCCGCATCGTGATCGGCGCGGATGGCTTGCACTCGCGCGTGGCGCGGGAGGTCAAGCCGGCGGAATATAACACCATCCCCTCGCTCACTTTCGCTTATTACACCTACTGGAGCGGAATTAAGGTGGAAGGCATCCACTTCTACTTCTTCGAAGATGCGCGCGGCATACTCGTCTTCCCGACACACTGGGGCCAGACCTGCGTCGCTGTCGGCGGCGAGCGTACCGGCTTTCACGAGTTCCGCAAAGACTTCATGGGTAACTACATGGAGATCGTCGACCGTGTACCCGAACTCTCGGAGCAGATTCGCAGCGGCAAGCAGGAACAGCGATTGCTCGGGACAGCCGACCAACCGAACTACTTTCGAAAGCCATACGGCCCGGGGTGGGCGCTCGTCGGTGACGCCGGCTATCACCGAGATTTCATCACCGGTCTCGGCATCAACGACGCCTTCCGCGACGCCGAACTGCTGTCCCAGGCCGTCAATGAGGCGTTCACCGAACAACGATCGATAGATGAAGCGATGGCAGTTTACGAGAACACCCGCAACGAACTGGCCATGCCGCTGTACGAGATCACAACCAAGATGGCAGGCGGCGAACTGACCGATCCGGCTGAGTTCATGAAATTCGGCCCGGCGATTGTGCGCAATCTGCCTTCGATGAACGGGAACTAGAGAGAAGGGCGCCCATGACCGAAATCTCGCACCGTACCGTCCAAACTAATGGCATCAGCATGCACATTGCGGAGGCGGGCGAAGGACCGCTCGTCCTTCTTCTGCACGGGTTCCCCGAACTCTGGTATTCCTGGCGGCACCAGCTGCCTGCCCTCGCCGCGGCCGGCTTCCACGCGGTCTCACCTGATGTTCGCGGCTACGGCGAGAGCGACCGCCCGCACGAGATAGCGGCGTATAGCATGAAGAACCATGTCGCGGACGCGCTCGGGATCCTCGATGCACTGGGCGAGGAGACTGCGGTGATCGTCGGCCACGATTGGGGCGCACCGATGGCCTGGAACTCGGCTGTCCTTCACCCGGACCGCTACCGCGCGGTCGCGGCGCTCAGCGTGCCGTTCCTGCCGCGGTCGCCGATGCCACCGACGCAGATGTTCAAGGCGATATTCCAGGGCAACTTCTTCTACATGCTTTACTTCCAGGAGCCGGGTGTCGCCGAGGAGGAGTTCGAGGCGGACGTCAGGCGGTCGATGCTCATGTTCATGTACGGCGCCTCCGCCGAAGGCCGGTCCGACCCGAGCGTCAGCGGAGCGTTCATGAACAAACCAAAGGACGCCAAGCTCTTCGACGGCCTCACAGCTCCTGAGAAGCTTCCCGACTGGCTCACTCAGAACGACCTCGACACCTATGTGAAAGCGTTCGAACGGAGTGGCTTCCGGGGGCCGCTAAACCGCTACCGGAATCTGGACCACGATTGGGAGGAGCTTCCCGAACTGGCTGGATCGACAGTGCAGCAGCCGACTCTCTACATGACCGGCGACAAAGACCCGGTCGGGACATTCGCGCCGATGGATCCGATGAAGGCGTCGGTGCCGAACCTCAAGATCGTCACGGTACCCGACTGCGGGCACTGGACTCAGCAGGAAGAGCCTGAGCGGGTGAACACCGAGCTCATCGAGTTCCTGCGTTCGCTGTAGGGCCGAGCCGCTGCGGCGTTTTGGCCGACATACATCTCCCTTACGGCCCCTTGACCGCATCCTTAATGCTGTGCTCATATAAAGGCCCAATCGCGCCCTGATAAGGAACCGGGAGGTTACCCATGCGCGCCTGCGTTAAGCCCGCCAATGGCAAGGTCGAGATCGTGGACATCCCCACACCAGAGCCCGGCCCGGGCGAGATGATTGTCAAGACATCGATGGCCACAGTCTGCGGGTCGGACATGCATTTCCTCGATGAGTTTCCGAACGAAATGCTCGGCGCGCTGTTCGTGGGAAGCGTTCTGCCAGAGGGCCTCCTCATGGGCCACGAAGGCGTGGGCACCGTTCACGCAGTGGGCGATGGCGTATCCCGGTTCCGTGAAGGCGACCGCGTGATGGCCTCGTGCCTCGTGGGCTGCGGGAAGTGCCGCGAGTGCATGACCGTCGACCACAGCGTCTGCACAGGCGGCGGCCGGGTGCTTTTCGGCTGCCAGGCGGAGTACTACAAGGTCCCGTTCGCCGACGTAAACGCCGCGATAGTGCCGGATGGTGTGAGCGATGAAATGGCGATCCTCGCCACGGACATCCTCTCGACCGGCTTCGGCGCGATCGAGCGGGGCGACGCAGGGTTCGGCGCGTCGGTCGCGATGTTCGCCCAGGGTCCAGTCGGTCTGTGCGCAACAGCCGGCGCCCGCGCCCGCGGCTGCGGCCTCATCATCGCAGTGGATGCGCTGCCCGAGCGTCTCGAGATGTCCAAGCGGTTCGGCGCGAACGTGGTGATCAACCCGAAGGAGGAAGACCCCGTCGCCAAGATCATGTCGCTTACGGGTGGAAGTGGCGTCGACGTCGCCGTTGAGGCCGTCGGCACGCAGGCGACCTTCGAATCATGCACGAAAGCCATCCGGCGCGGCGGTGTAGTATCATCCGTCGGCGTCTACGGGCTGGTGCCACAGTTGACCATGCCGACGTTCACGGCCCCCTCGTTTTTGCACCGCAAAGTCGTGACGACTCTCTGCCCGTCCGGAAGCGCGCGCATGGAGAGCCTGCTCGCCCTCATCGAGAATGCCGGGGTCGACCTGCATCCCCTCTTTACTCACCGGATGACACTTGACGAGACACCGAAGGCCTACGACCTGTTCCGCAGCAAAGCCGAAGGCGTTCTGAAGATCGCCATTACGCCCTAAGCGATACAACGGGCCGAACCCGTCTGGTCGCGAACCGGCCGCCTCTGGGTCGTGTTGGAACGCGCGCCTCGTTTATGCCGTCTACCCTTGCGGTACACACTTTGGGGCAACCAATGGGGATTCGCATATCATTCGTAGCGCTGGCAATGCCTCTCGTTCTCCTCGCCTTGTTGCTTGCCGCCCCGGGGCTGGATAAGAGCTGGGGCACCAGCAACTTCCACTTCTACGTAGTCTCAGCGGCATCTCTGCTCGCCGCCGGAACCTGCGTCGTCCTGGTAATTTCGGCTCGCTCGATCCGCCAGACGCGGATCTTGTTTCTCGCGCTGAGCTTCTTCAGCCTGGCCACGATATTCTCCGTCCACGGACTAGCGACACCCGGTCACCTTATTCACGACCCAACGGCCGCCATCGTACGTTCGCCATGGCTCGCTAGTCTGGCGGCGGGCTTCTTCGCTTCGCTGAGCGTGCTCACAATTCCTCGCATCGTTGAGCAGTCCCGCTTGCGGCTGCCTGAGATAATCCTCCTTGTCTCGGTTGCCGTAGTGGGGACCTATTTCGCTGTCAGCCTTACCGCTCCCAATTGGCTGGCCGGATTCCCTACCGAGAGGGAGTGGTTCCAGCACCTCCTTACGGGCTTAACTGTTGCACTGCTCTGCTTCGCCGCCTGGCGATACCTGGATTCGTACTTGTTTACCCGCCTGTCAAGCCAGCTGGCCGTCATGTGCGCTCTCCTGTTCCTGGCCGAGGCGCAGCTCTCGATGGACTTCGGGCGCATATTCCAGTATTCGTGGTGGATATACCACGGACTGTTCTTCATTGCCTTTCTTTCGATACTCGCCACGTGGGGTTTGGAACTGCTACGGGCGAAGAATACCTCTGCGATCGCCGAGGCGATCGCGATGCGGGATGCCCTCACGCAGCTTAACCGCGGACGCTCCTCGCACGTCGTCGATTTAGCGAACCAGATAGAGAATCACGACCTAGATACATTTCGGCACGTCGACCGTGTGGCCGCTTTTGCCTATCTAATCGGCCACGATGTGGCGTTCGGGTCATCACGACTTCGCCGCCTCGTCCTAGCGGGTCAGATGCACGACATCGGCAAGATTGGCCTGCCGCCTTACATCCTCACGAAGCCGGGCAAGCTCACGGATGAAGAATGGGCGGCATCAAGCTGCACCCCGCCAAGGGCTGGGAAATCGTCGGGCGGGCCAAGGCCCTCAAGGACATTGCAAGCATCGTCCGCCATCATCACGAGCGGTTTGACGGCAGCGGATACCCGGACGGCCTTGCCGGTGATGACATTCCGCTGGAAGCCCGCATCATCTCCGTTGCGGACACTTTCGACGCCCTAACCTCCGAGCGACCCTATCGCCCCGTGATGTCGATAGCCGACGCCGAAGGCGAACTGCTCCGCGCTTCAGGATCGCAATTAGACCCGAACTGCGTCGAAAGATTCCTCAAGTTGCTGAGGAGCGGCAAGGTCTCGTTGAAACGCCGCACCCAGCATGTCGCGGAAGCAGTCGCCTAGTACGGCCACTCTACGGAATTAGCAGCTCGGTCACTCCACGCTTACCCGTGATATTATTCGCGCGTGACCAGTGACGTCCCGCTCGAGAGCAAGCTGGCTCGCCTGCAAATGATCATCCGCGAGGCAGGTTCGGCCATCGTGGCCTTCTCCGGCGGCGTCGATTCCACCCTCGTCGCAGCGATCGCCTGGGACGAATTGCGAGAGCACGCGCTCGCGATAACGGGCGTATCACCCTCGATCCCGCCGACCGAAGTGCAAGAAGCGAAATCGCTGGCAAAGCAGATCGGCATCGCGCACGAGCTGATCGACACGCGGGAGATGGATGACCCGGACTACGTGAAGAACAACCCGGACCGTTGCTTCCACTGCAAGGATGAGCTTTACGGGCGCCTGACGGTCATGGGCGCCGAGCGCGGTTTTGCCACCGTTCTCGATGGCTGCAACGTGGACGACACCGGCGACTTTCGTCCCGGGCGCCGCGCCGCTTCGCAGCATGGCGTCCGCAGCCCGCTGCTGGAAGCAGAGCTCACGAAGGAGGAAATCCGCGAGCTGTCTCGCGTGCGGGGCCTGCCGACGTGGGATAAGCCCGGAATGGCCTGTCTCTCCTCCCGCATTCCGTACGGAACGCCGGTCACCGTCCAGGCGCTCAGTTCGATTGACCAAGCGGAAGTCTATCTGCGCTCACTCGGGGTCCGGCAGCTACGCGTCCGGCACCACGTCCTGCCAGCCGGCGGTACTGTAGCGCGCATCGAGACGGACGAAGAGGGGATGGACTCGCTGCTTGCAAGCCGGCAGCAGGTTGCGGAGCAGTTGAAGGCGCTCGGCTATCTCTACGTGACGCTAGATCTGGCAGGTTACCGGAGCGGATCGCTGAACGAGGCGCTTAAAGCACGGGCGGTCCCGTCGGCCGAATGACCTGCCCTTATCACTCGGACCTCGCAGCTTCGCAAGAAGCGATACGCCTCGCGCGCGATGAACTGCTGCGCGTTATCGATTCGCTTGGTCGCGCAGACTTCGAGCGCGCGCGTAAAGGCGGCTGGCCGGTCCGTAAGGTCCTCGAACACGTCATCCATTCCGAGAAGCTATACGCGCAGGCTACCGCTTACCTCTGCGGCGCAGAGGTGTCGGGGCGGACCGAGGCCAGCCCGCCTAGCTCGCCGGCGGAGGCCCGCACGATGTTGCTCGACGCGCGAAAGGAACTGCTCCGCGCGCTCGAAGGGCTCGACATGGACCCGCGAGCGTATGAGACCTTCTTCGAACTGAAGCGCGTCGGCCACGAGGAATACAGCGTAGTCAGCCTGCTCGAGAACGTGGCCAGCCACGACCAGGAACATGCGGCTCAGATCCAAGCGATCATCGATGACAAGACAGCCGGTGGGCTAACGGCGACGCCGGAAGACCGTATAAACTAAAGTCGTGAAGTGCCCGCGCGATTCTACGATGCTCGTCACCGAGCGTGATTATGGTTTCGAGGTCGACCGCTGTCCGGAGTGCAACGGACGCTGGCTCGACTACGACGAGCTTGACCAGCTGGAGGCCTCGACAGGAGCGACAGAAGCGGAGCGACGGGCCACGATCGAGTACGGCGAGCGGCCGAGCGATTTGGAGTGCCCGGTGTGCGGTAAGCGCATGGTCACGTTCAACTACCGTGCGTACAACCTCGAGCTGGACGAGTGCGGGGAAGGCCACGGCTACTGGCTGGATGCAGGAGAGGAAGGCCGGGTCCGGGACATCGTCAACGAGCGGGTGCGCGGGCTAGAGCGCTCGGCTTCTGCAGAGGCGGCCTGGGGGCGGTTCCTCGGTGGGCTTAAGCGCGGGCGAGGCGGCGGGCTCTTCGGGCGCCGCTAGCGGCTCGAGAACGGGAAAACTTCACTTCTCGGTGACGGCCTCGGTCTCTGCGAGAACCTCGTACTGGCCGGCCAGCATGCCGCGCCGACCCGGGCGGAAGCGGCCCGCGCGCAGCTCGGCGAGCATGTCTTCCTCGCTCTCAAGGTCCTTCTCGAAGACGGTCGCGTAGCGGCCGACCTCGAGCGGCATGTGAGCATCGCTGCCGGAGGTCTGTGGCTTGCCGAGCCGCCGCGCGACGTCAAGCGCGAGCGTGTTCTCGCGTTCAATGCAGCCTCCGTTGAGCACTTCGATGGCGTCGGCCAGGGCGAAGACCGGGTGCTCTGCCAGCTCCTCGAGAGGCATCGACTGCTGGTCCCGGCGGTGTCCAAACAGCAGGCTCGAAGGGCCCGGGAAGTAGCGGAAGGGGTGGCAAATCACAAAGTACGAGCCGTAGTCGTCGCACGCGGCGCGGAGGTCTCGCGCACGGTGGATGCCGCGGACCTCCCGCGGCAGGCCGAGCGTGACGACGTGCCCCATGTCCGTGGACCACTCGCGGGCGTTGAAGACGAATAGACCGTACTCTTGCTGGAAGTGCTCGATCTCATCGTCCGGCCATTGGTGGAGATGCTCCGTAAGCGCGATGCCGGTCAGCCCGACGGCGTGCGCCTGCTCGCCCAGGCGCTTGGGGGAGATGTCGCTGTCCATCGACCCGACGATTGTGTGGACGTGCATGTCGACGGCGGTACCCATATGTAGGACACGATACCATAACGCTAACGTTAGCGGGAGGGAGTTGCGACCTGACCCTGTGGCGGTCTCGCGCCTCGGCGGGGCGCGTCCACACGACCTCCGCGCGGGAGCCGGCACCTCAGCGAGACACATATATCGCCGGCAATACGACCCACCAAGAGCTGAATGGCGTGTCCCGCGTCTGACCGACGTTTATGGAGTGATCCGGATTCGGGTAGTGCAAATCGGCCGAATCAGTGCAAAAATCTGCTTACCATGGGCAAACGGGGACGCCGCCCGCATCCGGACATCCTGACGCCGCGAGAGTGGGAGGTCCTCGACCTGCTGCGAGAGCGCCTGACGAACGAGCAGATTGCGGAGCGGCTCGGCATCACGCTCGACGGCGCGAAGTATCACGTCTCAGAGATTCTCTCCAAGCTTGGCGTCGCGACGCGCGAAGAAGCGGCGGCGTGGCGGGCCGCGCGCGCGCCGCGGTGGCCGCGGCTGATTTTGCCGCAGGCGGCCGCCAAGATCGCGGCAATAGCGATACTGGTTGCAGCAGCGGCGGGACTCGCCGCTTTGGCGTGGGGTGTCGCCGAAACTGACCGGCCGGGCGGAGATACAGCGCCGGCTGACTGGTCGACATTGCCAGCGCCGGAAGGAGAAGCTGCTCTAACGCGGGACGCAGCCCTGCTCTTTGCGTTCCGTGCCCCGCTCGGGCCTGACGTCATGCCGGCGGAGGCAACAGTGGTGCTTACAACATTTGAGGGAGCCCGCGAGGCAACGGACGATCGCGGTGAGTATGGCCCCGAAGGACCTGCGGCTGACACCGCGACTTGCCTGATTCGGTTGAGGGGGATGTTCACGGAACGAACCGGTGTGTTCTCGAGCGGCCCCGGCTTTCCCCCGCCTGCGCAAACTGCCCCACCCACCATCGAATGTCGTGAGATCGTCGTTTTCTTTGCGGACGATGGCCCAAGCTACGTGAATTCGGACGGGTCGCCCGGTCTCGTGCAAATTGCACCCGGCAATCGGTCCAGCTCCGGCTCCTGCCCATCCGGAGGCCCCGGCGGCTCTATCTCGCGGGACTACGCGCTCGTCGCGGCTGCCTTTAACCCTGCAGCGCAGGTTCAACGGGGCCCCCCGCCGGTCCGTGATGCTTCGGCAGCCGAGATGACATACGCGGAGGCCCTGGACCGGCTTGTGGCGCCGGGCTGGACCCCACCGCCCCGCGACGGCGGTCCCGCTCGCGAGGACGATGTGTGGCTTGTCGCACTCAAGGGCTCTTTTCTGCCACCGGCGGAAGAGACCCCTCCTTCTCCGCCCGGACCATCGGCGATGCGCCTCGTGTGCACCGAGACGATATCAGTCGTAGATGCAAAAACAGGAACCGTCGCTCACACGCAGGCGCGCACCGCGAGTGGCTGCTTCCCTGCACGGCGCGGCGACCAAATTGTGACCCCTGCCATGGGGCAGACGCCCGCCATCGATCAGAGCATAGCGATTGAAGCAGCATTCCGCCAAGCGGGCATTCCGTCCGGGCAAGAACCGTCGAGCGTGGACGCTAAACCGTCAAGCTTTACTGATTCTCTTGCCCTTAGCTATTGGTGCCCGCCTACCGACCGGCCCAAAACCGTGTGGATCGTTACAATGACCGGCTTCATAAGCAGACCGTTAGATCCAGCGGCACCGGCACCGGCTACCCCTCCACCATCGGAACCCCGCTGTAGTGAGCTTCTCACGATCGTCAGCGGGGATACGGGCAAACTTTTCGCCTCCATCTTCCAGGACGCTGACTCCTGTTCGTGACGTGGTCCATCCGATCCGCCTCCTCGGCTTGAGCTAGAAATGTGGCCATGCCTTCGAACAGCATTGAAGCCGGCGACTTTCGCTGACTTCTATGTGATCAGCGATCACACCCCAAGCGTCACCGAACTGAACGGCCACCTTGGCACAGACCAGGTGTCAAATGGGGGCTCGGGGAGAGGACGCCGAACTTGAGGGCGGCTCCAGCGTAGCAACGAACCCGATGTGGAGCTGATGGCCCGAGCACGGCGCTAGAATGGCCGAGTGGGAAGCGAACGCTGGCTGATTGTCGGGCTCGGAAACCCGGGACCGGCGTACTCACATAACCGGCATAACGTCGGCTACTGGACCATCAATCGGCTGGCGCGTCTGCACGGCATCGCGCTGAAGGCACGGCGCCTCGCTACCTTAGGCGAGGGCCGCATCGGCGACAGCGAGGTGACGCTGGTGAAGCCGCGGACGTTCGTGAACGATAGCGGCCACGCGGTCGCGGCCGCCCGCAAGCACACACGCGTCGGGCCGGAAAACGTCCTAGTCGTATATGACGAGCTTGACCTGCCGGCGGGCCGGCTGCGGATCAAGGCGAAGGGCGGGACAGCGGGCCACAAGGGGATCAAGTCGGTTGCAGGCGCGCTCGCGAGCACCGACTTCCCGCGCGTGCGGGTAGGCATCGGCCGGCCGCACGTCGACGGTGAGCCCGTCTGGGACCCGGATGTCGTCGCTGTCTGGGTACTGAGCGACCCGACGCCGCACGAGACGAAGACGCTCCAGAACGCTGTCGAGCGCGCGGCCAAGGCCGTCGAGCTGGTGCTGGCGGAAGGAGTCGAGGCGGCAATGAACCGCTATAACAAGTAGTGGTTAGAGGTACGAGGTAAGAAGTGAGAGGTTGGTCGGGGCGGCCGGATTCGAACCGGCGACCTCTTGAACCCCATTCAAGTGCGCTACCGGACTGCGCTACGCCCCGACGAAGCCCATCGTAGCATTAGGGTTGGTACCCCACAAGAAACTGAAGCCCGGCCGCCCGCTAAAGGTAGGCGTGCGACAGGGTGACGGCGACCAGACCGCCCAGCGCGACGACCGTGAACTCGCTGGCAGTCCGCAGGCTAAGACGGTCCGCCAGGTAGTTGTGCATCATGCCCGTCATCAGATAGAGCGCCAATAGGAGAAACACGGCGGCCGAGCTTCCCTCGAGCGGCAAGAAGTGCGTCGTCCACGCGGTCTCCCCCAGCAACACCCCGATCGCCAGCGCGTAGGCCAGCGTGCGATACGTGTCCATCGCCTCCTCGCGCAGCACCTCAATGGCGAGTAGTAAGCTCACGATGCCAGCGGCGAACGAGGCGGTGAGTAGGCTTAGGTCGAACTCGTAGATGGTCGCGAAGAACACGAAGGCGATTACGTAAGTCGCCAAATTCAAGACCAGCCGCGTCTTCTGATAGCTTGCAGAGTCGTGGTCGACCGACTCGTATTCGGCGCGGAGAATCGCCCAGAATGGCACGCCCGAGAGAAGGCCCGCCCCGATTGTCCAGTGTCCCTCCGCCACCTCTTCCAGGAACAGCCCGAGACCCAGCGTGAAGAGCACCGGCACGAAGAGATACAACGCCGTGTCGTCCAGCCGCTGGAAGCGGGCCTTGGGATGCGTCCGGACGACATGGTCTGTGCCGATCGTTACCAGCCCGCAAAGTAGCAGTAGAATCCAGTTCTGCGTCGGCTCTACGGCCAGAAAAAGGGTAAGCGTCAGCGCGAACGCGATCGACAGCGCATAGACGCTGTCGAAACGGCTGATCGTCCCGGTAACTACGCCAGTCGCCCGGTCCGGTAATCGGTCCATCGTCCGGACCCGGGTGAATTGCTTCACGTGCGAATAGACTAGACGGCGCTCAAAACGTTGTCAACCGTGCATGCCAGTTATCACCAAACGATATCGAGAGATCGCGGAGCAAGGTGCCTCGCCAGCGCCTCGAGTTGCCCCTCACTGTCCGTTAGCGCCTCTCACTGACGCTACCTGCTCCAGCGTCCGGCGCAGACGCTCTCGCCAGCTCCCGTCCAGCTCGACGCGTAGACTGTTCCGGCCTACCTGTACCCCCTTCGCGACGACCCCTTCGAGGGCCTCGCGAGCCAGCGCTTCTCCTTCCTTCATTCGCACGACAGCGACTCCATCTTCCGTCGTAATCGACTGCGCTTGGACCTGCGTGGCCAGAGATCGTAGCGAGATTACGTAAAGGAGGTTGCGCGCTGCCGCCGGGGGTTCACCGAAACGGTCGACCATCTCCTGCCCGATCGCGGCCACTTCCTTCGGCTCGCCGGCCGCGCTCAGGCGCTGGTAAAGCGCAAGCCGGACGTTCAGGTCGGGAACGTAGGCGGGCGGCAGGTGTGCCGAGAGCGGAAGGTCTATCGTCAGCGGCGTCCCGTCTGCCTCTGGTGGAGGCTGCTCGCCGCGCATCACGGCCCGCAGTTGCTCGACCGCGCCCGACAGTAACTTCACGTACAGGTCGAATCCCACGGCTGCCATGAACCCGCTCTGTTCAGCACCGAGCAGGTTACCGGCGCCGCGGATCTCCAGATCCCTGAGCGCGATCTGGAATCCTGCACCCAGTTCAGTCGCCTCGAAGATCGTCTGTAATCGCTGGCGCGCGGTTTCCGTTAGCCTCGCCTTGCGGTCGTAGAACAGATAGGCGTAGGCGCGATGCGCCCCGCGCCCGACGCGGCCTCGCAGCTGGTATAGCTGCCCCAGCCCCAGCTTGTCGGCCTGGTTGATGACGATCGTGTTCACGTTCGGAATGTCCAGCCCGGACTCGATGATCGTCGTGCAGACCAGGACGTCCGTCTCGCCATCCACGAACTCGCGCATCACCTGCTCCAGCTCGTGCTCGTCCATCTGCCCGTGCCCGACGCTAATTCTTGCTTCCGGCACAGTCTCTTGCAGTTTTCCGGCGATCATTTCGATGTTGTGTACCCGGTTGTGCACGAAGTACACTTGCCCGCCCCGCTCGATTTCGCGCACTACGGTTTCGCGCACCAGACGTTCGTCGAATTCCGAGACGTAGGTCTTGATCGGCAGCCGCTCCTCCGGCGGCGTCTCCATCGTCGACATATCCCGCAGCGCGCCGAGCGCCATGTAAAGCGTGCGCGGGATCGGAGTCGCCGAAAGGGTCAGCACGTCCACCTCGCGGCGCATCTTCTTCAGGTGCTCCTTGTGCGCCACGCCGAACCGTTGCTCCTCATCGATTACGACGAGCCCGAGGTCCTTGAAGCTAACGTCCTTCTGGAGCAGCCGGTGCGTCCCGATGACGATATCGATCGTTCCCGTCGCCAGCTCCTCGGTCACCTGCCGCTGCTCCGCCACCGACCGAAAGCGCGAGAGCATCTCAACCCGAGCCGGGAAGGCAGCGAGCCGCTCGCGGAAGGTCTGGTAGTGCTGCTGTGCCAAGACCGTCGTGGGTACGAGGACGGCTACCTGCCTGCCCTCCATCACCGCCTTGAACGCCGCCCGCACCGCCACCTCCGTCTTCCCGTAGCCAACGTCTCCGCAGACGAGGCGGTCCATCGGCCGGGCTGACTCCATGTCCTCCTTGACCGCCGCAATGGCTGCAATCTGGTCGGGCGTTTCGACGTACGGAAACGACGCCTCAAGCTCCATCTGCCATGGCGAGTCGGCGGAATACGCATGGCCCTTGAGCACCTCGCGCGCCGCGTACAGCGCCAGCAGGTCCCTCGCCAGGGCCTGCACCGCCTTCCGTACCCGCGCTTTCGCCCGCTGCCACTCACCGCTCGCCAGTCTCGTGAGATGCAGCTGGCGATCAGACGGACCGATGTAGCGGCTTACGCGGTCGAGCTGGTCGGTGGGAACAAACAGCTTGTCCTTCTCGGCGTATTGCAGCTCGAGGTATTCCCGCTCGTGCCCGTCTACGGACATTCGGACCACGCCCGAGAAGCGCGCGATCCCGTGGTCGATGTGCACGACGTACGCGCCCGGAGTGAGTTGGGCGAGGAACGCCTCGCGGTTGACCGTCCGCCTCGGCGTTGCCCGCCTCTGCTTTGCGAACCCGAACACCTCCGTGTCGGTGACGATTCCAAGCTCGAGACCGTTCTCGCTGAACCGCCAGCCCTCAGCGAGGGAGCCCTGCAAGAACGCCAGCCGCGGCAGCGGCTCAGCCGCCCTCGCGCTGACCGTGGCCGGCGTGTCTTCTTCTGCGAACAGCTCAGGGCGCCGCTTCCTCCGTCGCCCAGCGTGACAGCGTGAGCACGGCCTGACGGCCGGCCACTCGCTCCTCGAGCGCTGGCCAGCGCTCGAGCGCAGATGGCAGACCGCGCGGAACTTCTCGTCGCTCCTCTAGCTCGTGGCGCGCCGACTCTGCCTCCTCGTGAGCCTCGTCGAGCACGGCCGCGATGTCGGCGCGTTCATCGACGACCAGCAGCGCGCCCTCGGGTAAGTGGTCCAGAAGCGTCGCCTGTGCCAGTAACGGCACGTAGAAGTCGCGGCCCTCGAACGCCATTCCCGCTTCAAGGTTCCCCAGCTCGTCCCCAAACCGCTCTCTCGCTGCGGCTGTACACCGGCTGAAATCCAGATTGCGCAAGCGCGATAGGTCCGGCGCGACCAGCTCCCGAGCGGGGCCGATCTCAATCGTATCGACTGGACCAACCGATCTCTGCGTCGCCGGATCGAACGCCCGGAGGCTGTCGATCTCGCGACCGAGCAGCTCGATCCGCGCCGGCAATTCCGCACCGGGGGGAAAGACATCGATGATGCCGCCGCGGCGACTCGCCTGTCCGGCCTCCGCAACGACCGGCTCGATACTGTAGCCAAGCGCCGCAAGCTCGCTCAGGAACGCATCGATCTCGAGGCGCTCGCCCCTACGCAGGCGACGGACGCCGCCGACCATCTCGCCCGACGCTAACGTTCTCTGCGCGATGGCTAGCGCGCTAGCCACGACGATTGTCCGCCCGGCCGCGCTCAAGGCGGACGCGGTTCGCAGGCGATCGCGTACGATATCCGGCGCCGCGGCGAGCCGCTCATAGGGCAACGCATCGCGCTCCGGGTAGAGCATGACCTCAGCATCGGCCCCAAGCCATGCGGCCAGTTCTTCGGCGAGCGCCTCCGCACGGTCGGCCCGCGTCGTGACGATCAGGACCGGGCCTTCTCTCTCACCTGCTATCGCCGCCAACGCCGCCGGCTTGGCCGCATCGCCGACCCCGAGCGTCAGCGAGCGGCCCGCCTTCAACGTCACTTCGACACGCTCAACTGAGGGTGTTTGTCGCAGTCGCGGCAGTATGGCTGATAGATCAATCGGTTCCATGCACAACGCCTTTAAGGGCCCCGACCTCGTCGGGGCCCTCGCGAACGTATCTTACCAAAGGAGGGCTAAGGTTAACGATTGGCTGAAACCTTCTTCAACACCGGACCAAGTTGAGCCGATTGCCGCTGGGCAGTTTAAGTGCCGATTCCATCCATAGAGCCATGCCGTAGTTCATCTAGTCTCCGATATGGCCAGGCGAATGGGCGGGTATCACGAGACGATGATCCATCGGGATTTCTACGACGCGCAGGTACTGTGGGACGGCGCGCGGGCCTGGATCGTGGACTTCGACCAGCTGTCTGTCGGCGATCCCGCGCTGGATCTCGGTCACTTTGTCGCGCATTTGGCAAGTTTCGCCTACCGCGTCACGGGCCGGCCCGATTCATTGGCCACACAAGCTCAAATCCCGATCGAGACATACCAAGCGTGGAACCCGATTTTGATTGAGTCGAGACTGCCCTTCTATAAAGCGTGCACGTTTATGAAGCTCGCGGCCAAGGAGGCGAGAAGGAAGCGAGAAGACTGGCAGCAATCTGTCTCGGTCCTGACTGATCTGGCGTGCGAGGAGCTAGAGGCAATTCTGGGACGTAGTCATTAGGAGCCAGTGGCGTATTTTCGCCTCATTCTCGGTAGGCGTCGTGTGATTGTCTATGGGCTGACGCACTCGAGAAGGTCGGTGAGCGCCGCTGAATCAAAGAAGGCGACGGCCTCTTTAACAGTCCCGTGCTCCATTCGCATGACCCAGCAGTAGCGGTTGTCGTACCCAGGCCGTCCTTCGCCACCGCATGACCATCCCAGAGCACGACGACCGTGTTTCCCTCCGTAATGATCCTCTCCACCGTGGGCCGAATCGGTTGCGACAAACGCGCGCCGATAGGTTGAATGGCCCCCTCGATGAATCCCGGCGGCTCGTGTACGTGCCCGCGACCGGCGATGAACCCGTAACGGTCCATGAAACATCGTCGGCGAGATGCTGAAAAAGTCGCCGTCGCCCTTGGCCCAGCTCTCGAACGCAGTAGCTACGAGACCCTTGCTCTGCTCCGAAGTCATGCCCCCTCCTTAGCTCCGGAACCCGGCAGCTCGGTGGCTCAGATCGCAATAGGGCTTGTTGCTGGATTGTCCACAGCGGCACAGCGCAACACGCGTAGCCTTACGTGTGACGTTTCCCTCGGCGTCGATCATCTCAACAGCGCCGCGAACAAAGAGTGGCCCGTTTGGCCGGGGCTGGACCTGTGTTGGCGATGCCGGCGTCTCCTGTGGCGCGCCGTCCGTTCTCACGTAGCTTAATGCGCCTGTGGGACACATTTCGATGGCGGTGGCAACTTCATCGGCCGAATCGGCTTCGATGTTTATCCACGGACGCGTATCCGGCTTAAACACGTGAGGCAGCGCGCGGACGCAGTTCGAAACGTGAATGCAGAGCTTGGGTTCCCAATGCACCACGATACCGTGAGACTCGTATTGCTTAAGGACATCAGGCTTGTGGCGTTGTTCAGCGCTCATCGGCTTCCCTACTTCGCATCCGCGACCAGATCCGCGTACTCCGCGTGCTTCTCGATGTAGTCGGCGACGTAGGGGCAGAGCGGCACGACGGATAGCCCGCTGACACGCGCGTAGTCCAGCGCCTCCTTAGCGAGCCTTCCGGCGATTCCGTGTCCCTCGAGTACCAGCGGGACGACAGTATGCGTATAGATGATCGTCCCGCCACGCAGGTGGTATTCCAGCCTCGCAAGCTCGTCACCGTAGTGAATTTCGAATCGGCGTGCTCCGCGGTTGTGCTGCACGTCCAGGTCGTCTATGGCTATGTCCATCGGGCGTTCCCCTTAGATCCGCCCCCGCCAGATTCCCACCGGCTCGAACTGCATTGGCACATCCACGAGAACAAACTCGCTCTGCTGGCGCGCGCGAATCTTCAGCTCGCGTTGGTCGATCACCTTGGCCGCGTCACCCGTCGTAACGTCCTCCGCGTCGAAGGTGCCCGCACCTTCGATTAAGTAAGCGTACACGCCCCGGCCCTCGCCGATCTCATGCTTAACCTCGGTCCCTGGTTCGAGACACGCGACGTACAGAGAGGCGTCCTGGTGAACCTTCACGATGCCGTTGCCGTCGGGACCCATGACGTGGAGAAGGCGGTTGGTGCGGTCCTCTTTGGTGAAAACTCCCTGCTCGATCTGAGGCTTGAGGTTGGCCGTGTCCGGCAGTATCCAGACCTGGATGAAACGCATCGGCTCGTCCTTCGAGGCGTTTTGCTCCGAGTGCAGGGCACCGGAGCCGAGAGTCATGCGTTGCACGGAGCCCGCCGGCAGCGGCCCGTACGCACCGCCGACGTTGTCTTGGTGTCCAAAGGTTCCTTCGACGACATACGTGAGCCCCTCGATATCCTGGTGGGGATGTAGCGGCCAGATGGCGCCCGGCATCAGGCGGTCGTCGTTGAAGACTCGCATCGCGCCAAAGCTGTCGTTCTCCGGGTCGCGGTACTCGTCAAACGAGAAATGCCAGCGAGCTCGGAACCAGCCGCCCTCGATGTCATAGATTTCGTCGTCTCGTCGCATCTTAATCATTGGAGTCACCCTTCCTGCCACGGCGCGCTTGTCGAAGTGCTACTGCTCAGACGACTCGTATAGGATTCTTTACTGCTCGTACCGCTCAACAGTGGTGGCGTCGCGGGTGTGTGCGCCTTCCGGGTTTTCGCCAAACTCTCGCAAAGCTCGGCGCTGGCGAAGCAAGTCCCAACACTGGTCAAGGGCGATCTCGAGTGATTCCAGGCGAGCGCGTTTTTCGTCAGCCAACTCGCTCTTCGCTTGGTCGCGGAGCTCTCGCTCTTCATCAACGAGCTGTTCGATCTGCTGTAGGATCTGTTCGTCATCCATAGCCAGGCTCCTGCATGCGGCTACTTGCTGGCGACTCGAGCGAGGCGGTCCGCAGCCGCTGCGCAGGCGGCAGCGGGATCGGCCTCCTCTTTCTGAGCGATGCGCCGGGTCACGCGCACGACCTCTCCCCCTAACGTCTTCAGCGGCTCTTCGATCTGAGGGTTAGCCGGACGGCCGCTGTCCTCAAATGC
>VBEJ01000159.1 GCA_005882985.1 Chloroflexota bacterium | reverse complement strand
CCGTCGGGGTAGAGGTAGGCGCAGCCGTGGGCGAGGCCGTTGCTGTCGGCGTCGACGCCGGGGTCGCGGCTTCGAAGCAGTTCAACGAGCGGTCCTTGGTCTCCCAAGAGCTTCCGTCAATATCATTTGCCACTACACCCAGCACGCCGCCATGAGTCGCTTCGAATGCTGTGGTCACGTACAGCGTGAACGTCAAAGTACCGCTGCCGCTGCGACCGGCCATCGAGAGAGCAACCTCGTTTGACTCGACGGCTGAGATGTAGGCGGCTGCGTCGCTGCCCCCGTCATAGTTGATCGCGCCGTTGTTCGGAGAGAGGTAGACGACCAGCGTCGATCCGGCCGGCAGGGGGGCACCGCTTATCCGGTAATCGAGGTTAAAGGTGAACGTGGCCGCCCATTCTTCGCCGTTGCAATAAATGTTTGCATTTCTCTGGAACGCCAGGGTCACGTCCTTGCCGCGCCCCTTGAGGTCCGAGAGGTTGCCGCTCGTCGGATGACCACTGGTACCCGGGTTGTAAGCATCGACCGCGCCGGTGCTGACTGCCAACGCCATCATGCTTGCGGCGAGAATCATCACTACGGCTATGGTGGAGCCGAAAGCCCAGAGCAGTGTCCTCTGGACGATGTGCCTTTTGCTGTTTCGTTTGTTCATCGCTGTGCTCCTCCCCGCGAGCGGGGTTACCGAAGAGAAGATGGCTCTATTGTCAGAGCCGCAGGTGAACACAGCGGTTAACCAGGACTTAACCTTGGTTAAGAGCGGGTGAATTCAGGCGCCGCTGAGGTGGATTGACAGCGCCGGAGCAGCACCTATAATCGGGGTGTCCTCGACGCCGCTTTGACCGGACGGCGCGGACAGAAGGGGAGGGCCATGAGCCGAAGCGTCGGGATCTGGAGCCTGGCTCTCGTCCTAATGGCCGGCTTCCTGGCGCTCGTCGTCATACTGGGGGTTGGGAGCGAGCAGGCCCGACCTGTCAGCGCCTCTACGAACACACCCACGCCGACTGGCACAGCCACGGCTACGCCGACCCGACGGTCATGCCAACTCTCTGCCCCGGCTGCACTCCCACCCCTACCCGGACGCCCTCACCTACCCCAACCGCCTCTCCCACGGCCACCGCCACGCCGACGCCATGTCTTATCTGCACGCCAACGCCTACGGCTACCGCTACGCGGACGGCCACTGCTTCGCCGACACCGGGTCCCACGGGAACGCCCCCTCCCTCCTCGATCACCGTCAACTCCGCTGATGACCAACCGGATGCTGTGCCGGGCGACGCGGTCTGCCAGACCGCGACGCCGGGAGAATGTACCCTCAGAGCAGCGATTCAGGAAACGAACGCCGGCGGCGGGGGTACCATCAACTTCAACATCGGCGGCGGCGGAGCCCACGTCATCACCCCTCTAACTCCCCTTCCCGACATCGCGCAGCCAACGAACATCGATGGGCACAGCCAGCCGGGCACGGTATTTGTTCCTTTGATTGAGTTGAGGGGCACAAACGCCGGCGCCTCCGCTGATGGGCTGCGCATCATCAGTTCAGGTGTCAATGTGCAGTTCTTGGCCGTAAACGGCTTCGCCGGTGACGGGTTCGAGGTGGGCGGCGCGGGGGAGGCCTCCATAGTAGCGAACTTTATCGGTCTTGCGACAGATGAACAGTCGGCTGCGGGCAACGGCGGCCACGGCATTCACCACGCTTCCAATTCCACTGGTAGCAGCTTCATTCACGCTAACCGAATCGCCTTCAATGGAGGGGATGGAATTTATGTCTCCTCTGGATTCGCCAACATTAACCCGCAAACCATCTACCTCAACGACGGACTGGGGATCGATCTGGGCCCAGACGGAGTCACGCCCAACGATCCCCTCGATGCCGACACCGGGCCCAACAATCTGCAGAACTTTCCGGTCCTTACCAGCGCGGTGATTTCAGGCTCGTCTCCGGCAGTCCTTACCGTAGACGGCACACTGCAAAGCTCACCAAATAAATTCGTCTTGATTGATTTCTTCGCAGACGCGGACCCTTGCGATCCTGCGGTAATTGAAGGTAGGCGCCCACTTGGCGGTTCTGCGCTTACGACGGATAGCCAGGGAAACGCTTCCTTCAGCGAGTCTATTGAGCTTGTCCCAGGAACTGTCATCAATAGCGTCACCGCGACCACTCGGGTCTTCCCTCTGTATACCTCCGAGTTCTCCCCATGTGTGCCGGTGTCCGGCGGACCCAGCCCTACGCCGTCCCCTACGCCTTGCCCGTCCTGCACACCTACACCCACTCCGACAGGCACTGCCACAGCTACGCCCACCCGGACACCGACAGCAACGCCAACGGCGACGGCGACGCTTTGTCCAGGCTGCACGCCAACTCCTACACCGACGGCGACGGCCACTGCTACGCCGACGAGAACGGCCAGCCCAACCCCCTCGTCTGCGCCGACCTGCCTGCCGTGCGGCACACCCAGCCCCTCGCCTTCGCCGTCAGCCAGCCCGTCGCCGACGGCTACAGCCACGCGAACGCCCACAGCTACAGCTTCACCAATCGCGACGGGAACGACCACACCGGCGGCGACGGCCACGCGGACCCCTTCCGCGACGCCGACTGCCAGCGCAACGGCATCACCGACGGCAACTCCGACGCCCGTTCCAGACAGCGACCTCGATGGCTGGTCAAATGCCGCCGAGGGCGTCATCGGGACCGACCCGCTCGACGGCTGCGCTGACAACAGCGCGGACGACGCCTGGCCCGCGGACATCAACAACGACCGCTTTTCGGACATCAGCGACGTCTCGGCCCTAACAAGCGTCTTCGGCGAAGCCGTGCCGCCGGCGCCCGCGCGCTACAACATCGCGCCGGAAATGCCGGATGGCTTCGTGGACATCACGGACGTGTCGCGTATGGCGGGGCTGTTCGGGATAGGCTGCTCCTAAGCAAAGGTTTCGATGCAAGACCGGCCGGACCGTATCCCTCCGCATCCCTTGACAGCGCACTGGTTCCTACATAAGATACAGCCGCCTTCGGAGGCGCGGGATGATTGGCTACGCGCGTATCGCTGCCCTTAGCTCCCTACTTTTGGTTGCAGCGGCCGCGGCGTTGTTGCTTACCGCGGGGTCCAGCCACTCGGAGACGCTGCTTCTCGCCCTTCAGAACCCGAACGATTCGTCCTCGCTCGGCGAATCGCTAGCCATGGGCGACGTGGATGGCGACGGTCGGGCGGATATTGTGGCGGGCGCTCCGTACGAGAACATCGGAGCAGGGTTCGATCAGGGAAGAGTATACGTCTTCTCCGGCATCACCGGGACGCTGCTTCGCACAATCAACAGTCCGAATCCTCAGGACGGGGCGCATTTCGGGTATTCGCTCGCCGCGAGCGATGTGGACCTGGATGGCAAAGATGACATTCTGGTGGGAGCGGTCCACGAGAACGTCAGTCCGAATGCAGCTCAAGGACGCGCATACCTGTTTTCGGGTGCGACAGGCGCTCTTATGAGGACGATCAACACGCCGAATCCTCAACAAGGCGCCACCTTTGGGGTATCAGTGGCCATGGGGGACGTGAACGCAGACGGCCGGCCCGATGCGGCGGTGGGTGCGTTCGGTGAAGATGTGGGACCGCCGGGAAGCGTCAATTCAAATCAAGGCCGGGCCTACCTTTTCAATGGTACTGACGGGTTGCTTTTGCGTACATTGAATACTCCGAATCCCCAAGCCGACGGGGACTTCGGCGCCTCACTGGCGATGGCCGACACGAACTCCGACGGACGCGCGGATGTAGCGGTAGGTGCCAATTTCGAGCAAGTCGGCGCGAATTTTCGCCAAGGGCGGGCGTATCTGTTTGACGGTGCGACCGGTGTACACCTTCGGACGTACAGCACTCCTAACCCTGAAGCGCTTGTCTATTTCGGTTCATTCCTTGCGATGGGCGATGCAGATAGCGACGGCCGCGCAGACCTCGCGGCCGGCAGTCCTTCGGAATTGGTAGGCTCCTTCCAGGATGCGGGTCGCGCTTATCTGTTCTCTGGTGCGACCGGCACACTGCTCCGCACTATGGAACCTTACTACCCGGCTACGGTTGGAAATTTCGGCCAGTCGCTAGCGATGGGCGACGCGGACGGCGATTCGCGGGCCGACGTCGCAGTTGGAGCGCCTAGGGAGTCGATGGGACAAAAACAGGGCCATGTCTACCTGTTCTCCGGCGCGACGGGTCAGCTGGTGCTTGTGATCGGCGCGCAGGCGACCGGAACGACACTCTTCGGCTACGCCGTGTCGTTGGGAGATGCGAGCGGCGACAGCCGGGACGAGATCTCTGTTGGGACGGACGGCGTGGGCCGCACGTACATGTTTGACGCCGCACCGTTCGGAACACCGCTAACAACACCGAGCCCAACACCGAGTGCTACGCCGACTCCTTGCCTTGGGTGCACCGCGACCCCCACTGTGACCGCAACTGCCACCACATCGCCCTCGCCGACACGAACCTCAACGGCTACCGTAACGGCAACGGCGACACGAACGCCCACGCCCTGCGCCGCGTGCACTGTAACGCCCACGGCGTCGGCCACCGCTACGGCAACACGTTCACCCTCGCCCACGCCAACAGGTGTCTCGACGCCAACTGCGACGCCGACAGGGACTGCCACGGCGAGTGCATCTCCAACACCCACGCCAACACCGTCCGCGGACACCGACGCCGATGGCTGGTCCGACACCGCCGAGGGCATCATCGGCACCAACCCGCTGGCTGCCTGCGGCACGAATGCCTGGCCCGCCGACATCAACAACGACGGCTTCTCGGACATAAGCGATGTGTCCGCGCTAACCAGCGTCTTCGGTCAGGGCGTGCCGCCGGCGCCCGCGCGCTACAACATCGCGCCCGACCCGCCGGACGGGTTCGTGGACATCACGGACGTATCGCGCATGACGGCGCTATTCGGCATTCGCTGCTCGCCTTAGTCGCGGCAGCGCTTTCCCTCGGTGAGCCGCCCTAGCAGGTCGCCCCGAAGATGCCCGTCATTAGCGAGACG
>VBEJ01000126.1 GCA_005882985.1 Chloroflexota bacterium | reverse complement strand
CGGCATGTCCGACGGCTTGTGGCGGCCAGCCAAGACGCGCCACCAGGCGCCAACCATGGCGAGCGCATCGATGACGCCATCTCTGATGCTCGTCCGTGACCGTTGCACCGGCACCGGGACTATCACATCGTTCGAGAGACGGTAGCCCAAGCGGGGCAACACCACGGCAACCTCGACGGTCTCGCTGTACCGATATCCATGGTAATAGTGCAGGGCCTCGATGAGAGGGCCTGCCTTAAACACACGGTACCCGGACTCGACATCGTAGAAACGCATGCCCGCCCAGAGGGACGCCCACCAGGTCAGCAAGTTATTACCGGCTCGCTTAAGCAGGCTGTAGCTCGAAAGATCACGACGCGCCACGGCAGCATCGAATTCGTCGTCGGTTACGCGGTGCATGAGACGGTCGAGATCAGCAGGGTCGTGCTGTCCATCGGCATCGACGGTGATGATTAAATCGTCGCGGCTCAGTTCACCAGCTGTGACAAGGCCCGCTATCTCCTTGAATGCCGCATAGTATGCCGCAGACAACCCCCGGTTGCGCGCGAAGAAGATCGTGTGCGCCGAACGTCGATGACGCGCCCAGGAGATAATCAGCTGTCGCGAGCCGTCCGTCGACCCGTCCTCGACGACGACGATCTGATCGACCAGGCGCTCCAAGTCATCGAGCACCTGGACGACGGTATCCTCTTCGTTGTACACGGGGACGACGGCAATCCGGCGGGGCGCCGCTCGCGCCGATTCGGCCGGTTGGGCTCGTTGGATCGTATTCATCCGTCGGAAGCTGCGGCCACCGCCTCCTTACTTAGCTGTTCCACAAGCCAAGGAACCGTCCGCTTCATGCCCTCCTCGAAATCGATCTCCGGCACCCAGTTGAGTTCTCGCTGGGCCTTATTGCTGGAAACGTCCCTGCCGGCGTAATCGCCTGCGCGTGCGGGCATGAATTCAATCTGGTTTCTGGATCCAGTCAAGCGCAGCACTGTTTCGGCGATGCGGAGGATCGTCACTTTTTCGCTGCCATCGAGGTTGTATGTCTGGTTAGCCGCGGCGTCGCACAGCGCGGCCACATGTCCATGGGCGAGGTCTTCGACGTAGATGAACTTTCGGTGCTGGCTGCCGTCCCCGCTGACTGTCAAGGCTTCGCCGTGCAGCGCCTTGCGCACGAATACCGGCATGACAAGGGAGAATCGCATCCTTGGTCCGTATGGAATGCCATAGCGCAATATAGTGAAAGGAAGGTTGTGCATGCTCCAGTAATCATGGCAGAGCATCTCGGCCGCGATTTTGGAGGTCGTGTAAACATGACGGGCCGCGGCGACCTCAATAGCCGCACCCTCGTCGACAGAATCGAAGTCTGAAGGCTGGGCCGACGAATAAACCCAGACTGTGCTGGCAAGCATGAACCGCTTGATTCCGTTCAATCGGGCGGCTTCGAGGGCGCGGATAGTACCGGTCACGTTGAGGTCGATAGCCCCCGCAGGGTCGGCAACAACGTCATTTACATCGGCCACTGCCGCCAAGTGGTAAAGGACGTCAAGAGCGGCGCATGCGTCGTTAAGGCTGACGCTGTCTAGGACAGTGGCCTCGCGAAACTCGATGTCCTTCCGGTGAGGAGGCCGTAGGTCGATCACCGCGACCTGATGCCCCGCCGCCGCAAGCGCGTCCACGACGTGCGATCCGATGAAGCCGGAAGCGCCCGTCAGGCCAATGCGCATGATTAGTCGCCGACCGCCGCATTCGCCGTCTGAGTTAGCTCGAGCGCGCCTTCGAGTGAATCGACAACGTATTCCGCCTCCTGAGTGGTCATTTTTGCCGAGATCGGAAGGCAGATGTGTTCCGAGCAGATCCGCTCCGCTTGATGCAGCCGCCCGGCTGGATAGCCCCGGAAGACCGGTTGCTGGTGACACGGTGTTTCGTAGACTTCGCCGCTCAGGCCAACGTCGAACTCGTCGCGCATGGCTTTCTTGAGTGCGGCGCGGGCAATCGCGGGATCCAGCAGAGCGATGTACTTGTAGTAGTTGGACTGGACGCCGCGAGGAACACTCAAGGGCCGGAGGCCCCCACGAAATCCGGCCAGACGACGATCATAAACCTGGGCGATTTCGCGCCGCCGGTCGATGAACTCGGGGAGGCGCCTTAGCTGGGCCCGGCCGATGATGGCATGGGGCTCGCTCATCCGCCAATTGTAGCCAAGGCGGACGTGGTAGTTGGTCGTGAACCCTTCCTTCCCCTGATCTCGGTAGATCAGCGCTTCACGATACAGTGCCTCGTCACCGGTTGTAATCATTCCTCCTTCGCCGCTGGTCATCACCTTAGTTGGGTAGAAGGAGAATGCTGCCGCGGTTCCGAAGCTGCCCGCTGGCCGGGCACTCAGAGTCGAGCCCTGCGCGTGCGCCGCATCCTCGATCAACGGCACGCCCACTTGATTGCAGATTTCAGCGATATCGCCGAGGTGGGGACTTATGATGCCCCCGATATGAACGAGGATCACCGCAGCGGTGTTCGCGTTCAAACACTCACGCAGGCTGCCTACGTCGAGCGCAAAGCTGCCCGGCTCACAGTCCGCAAACCGCACTCGTCCACCGGCATGTATTACCGCCGCCGCCGTCGCAAAAAACGTATTGGTTGGGACGATCACTTCGCGGTTCCCGACGCCGATGGCCCGCAGAATTATCTCGAGGGCGCTGGTGCCGCTGTTCACGGCGACCGCGTACGGAATACGGCAGAGGGCCGCGAACTCCTCCTCGAACTGACGGCCATGCTTCCCGAGTGTGAGTGCCCCTGTCGCTAACGATTCACTTAGTTCCGCGGTAATTTGGGAAATATCTTCAGTCGAGAAGGAAATAGCCGCTGGAGGCACTCTCATCGCACACCCTTTCTGTTAAGCCAGAACGCCGTAAAGAGCGCCTGATTAACTACACCGCAACTGTAGCGGGGCTCGAAGCGCGGAACCTTAAGAAACCACTAAGGAACGGGCAATAAATCCCGAAGTCTCTTGCCGGAGCGCTGAGACATCGGGAGTTCAACCACGAACGTCGCGCCATTTGGCCGTGATTCCACGCTGATATCGCCGCCAAGCCCCTCGACGACGTATTTCACGATCGAAAGGCCAAGTCCCGCCCCTTCGCGGTGTACGCGGCTGGCCTCCACCCCCCGGTAGAAACGATCGAAAATTTTGGGCAACTCCTCGGTACTTATTCCAATCCCGAAATCCCGCACGCTTAGCCTTGCTCGTCCGTTCTGTTTTTTGAGGGAGACCTCCACGGCACCTCCCCGAGGAGAGTAGTTAAGCGCGTTCTCGAGCAGGTTTCTTACCACTTGTTGCAACCTCTGCGCGTCACCCTCAACCATCAGGTTGGTAGCGATTTGCACTTGCAATGAGGCCGTCGGCTCAGCGAGTTGCATCCGCCATGCTTCTTCGCCGCAGAGACGGGAAAAGTCGACGGGGGCGCGCTCAAGCGATTGGGCTCGGTCGCGGTTGAGCAGCAGTACGTCACCGACCAGACGGGTCATCGCGCTCGCCTCACGAGTCATACGCTCAAGACAAGCCACGCGGTCGCCTTCGGGTAGATCGGGGTCGCGGAGGATATAGAGGTTGGTTCGCAATATCGTCAATGGACGCCGAAGCTCGTGGGACGCCTCGGCCAAGAACCGGCTGTGCGCAGCGAGCGTCTGCTCTATCCGTCCGATAAGGTCGTTGAAGGCGGATTTCCGTCAGCGCCTCGTCCGTCTCCTTCGTGGGACGACCCACCTCAATGCTTCCACCACGAGAGGCGGAATCGATAGGCATATGAAGAAGGCGGAGCTGTTGCTGCGCTACCTTACGCTCATACACTGCCTGCTGGTCCAGGGAGCCCCCAGGCGGAAGAACATCCTGGGACCCTCGAAATGAGGAATAGAGCACTTGGCCAGAAGAATCTCGGATCTGGAAGAGCAGACCCGCCGCCTCTTCCGCCTCTAATGCCGGACGGCTGCTTTCTATGAGCGATTCATCGAGCCTTCCAGCCGGCAAGCTAGCGATAATGGAATTCGCCTGAGCCTCTAAGCCATCGTCTAGGCTGGCGTAGATGCGGGTGCTGGCTAGAAAGTTGACCGTGATTGCAAAGCCGGCAAGCACTAGAGCGACGAGTGCTACGCAGAGCAAGGTCATACGCAGCCGAAGAGACACCCGTTCTATTCCTTTAGGATGTAGCCGATCCCTCGTACCGTATGGATCAACCGCGACCCACCTTCACCCTCCAACTTCTGCCGAAGGTTCGCGATATGCACTTCAAGGCTGCCTGAACCTGAATCAGACCATGAGGGCCCCCAGACCGAAAGGATCAGGTCGTCGCGTTTACGCACTGTCTCGGGAACTTCGAGGAGCGCCTGAAGGATCCGGAACTCCGTTGGTGTTAGCGAAAGGTCGCGATCGCCGCGTTGGGCAACCCACGTTCCGTCGTCCAAGACTATGTCGGCATACCTGCGCACACCGCTTTTCGGCTCCCGTTCGCGTGCACGCCGGCGCAGAGCTAAGAGCCGCGCGACGAGCTCGTCGAGGTCGAAGGGCTTCACCAAGTAGTCATCGGCGCCGGCTTCAAATCCGGCCAGACGGTCGACAACCGCATCCTTAGCGCTGAGCATTAGCACCCGGGCGGAAGATCTGTTACGGAGCAAACGGAGCGCTGTTACACCATCCATCCCGGGCATCATGACATCGAGGACGATAAGCTCAATGCCGGGCTCCCGTTCGATCTGCTCGAACGCTTCGCCTGGTCCATCGGCGCTGCTTACGCGAAAGCCGCGTCGCGTTAGGGCTAGATCAAGCGCAGCCAAGAGGCTCCGATCATCATCTACGATCAGAACTCTCGGCTGATCGTCTAAGGGCAGGTTGGGTAGTTCAGGTGCGCGCAGTTTGTCCAAGTCGCGTCTCGCCTAATTGTAATCGTGTTCTTGGGTCAGACAACAGAGTTCCGATACGACGCATCGGCTCTGGCCGAATGGCCTCCCTTCGGAGATGTGCCCCGGAGAAAGCTAGAGAAAAAGACGAACGCGGGGTTGAGGATACCGCATAGGCTTATCTTTTGATTCTCTAGTCAAGACCTGCTAAGGTGTATCGAGCAAGAGGTGCTCCACGCTACGGACCCGCTTGCAACTGGTCCTCAGCGGTGTCGGCCGCTGAGGACTCTCTTTCCATGCGATTCAAGTCCCTGCTATTGCGCAGGGGCTGTCTTAGCGTAGACTTCCGTGCTGATTTGATAGGCGTGCGCTTCAAGCGCGAGCGCATCCGTGCGTACGGCCGCCAAAGCGTCCGGCGCGAGCTCAGAGCGTTCTACCAACTGAAGCTCCTCCGCAGTTGAATCAGGTCCCTTCCAGCCAACTCTAACTTCGCCGGCGGCGCGAGCGTAGTATTTGATCTGGTAGACATTTTCCTCATCTAGGCTAGACTCGGCGAGTACTAACACATTGTCATAGCAGGTCACGGGCACACACGTCTGCTGACCTAGCTGGTCCACCTGGGCATAGTCAGACCATTCGACCGCCGGTCCCCAGCCCTGATAATAACTAGGAATTCCAGGCTCGGGGTCGGCCCACATTTGGATCCCCGGCTTAGCGTTCTGGATGCCGGCGATCCAGGTGGGCGCTTCCACGAATTCGCCTGCCTTGTATTCCTCAGGGTGCTCCCCGAAGTACCAAACATTACCGTCATCGTCTTGAGCGAAGAACGAGAGCTCTTTTTCGACCAGCTCACCCTCGGCGAAGTCCTCGATGTAGGCCACGACGGTGCGTACACCCAGAATTTCCTTAGTCAAATCGGTGACTGTGACCTGCACGCGGTGAGGCACTTGCTTTCTGCGCTCGGTTGTATAGCCGTCGTAGACCCATTTCGTCCCGGGTTGCAGTGGGTACCATTCGTTGTCGATATTCGTCGATTGGCTGAACTTCGCGGGGTCGAAGTTGGTGAACTGCGGTTCCGGTTGAGCAGCGGTGGAGGCTTCAGGCGTCGGGTCAGCGGAGCGCGTGGGTGCGGGGCTGGTCGACTCTGGGCTAACCTGGTTGCCTCCGCGCGGCGATGAGTCGCTGCCGCAAGCGCTAGCAGCCAAAAGAATCAACAGTGAACCGGCGGCCACATAAGCGGCATGCCGAAGACGTATGTGCCTGTCCGTTGCTTGTTTAATCCGCATAGTGGAGCAAGCATATAAGCGTGAGCCAGCATGAAAAGCACATGAAGAAAAATAAAATTCATTAGAATTGCAAAACTCGCTTCGTAATCCGTTGACATTCTGGAGTTACGGCCAATATTGTTGCTGCTACCAAGGCCGAACGACGCCTAACTGAAGGGGAAGTCCAAGACGTAAGAACCAAGCGATAGTACCTCGGCGGCCGACACCGCCGGGGACTTTTTTCCAAGGAAGGGGTCCGTAGCATGGAGCACCTTTTGCTATCTCTCGTAACCATCGGGGGCAGCCGATGAGTTGCATAACGAACCTCCGCGAAGGAGGCGACTGCTAATGCGCTGGCTCATTGACGGCTTCCTCAAGGCCCGCGTCCCGGTTGTCGTCATCGCTGCCGCCCTTCTTTTCGTCGGCTACAAGGACGTCCGCGATATGCCCGTAGACACGCTCCCGGAATTCGGGCCGACGACGGTCGAGATCCAAACAGAAGCCCTGGGGCTGTCTGCCAACGAAGTCGAACAGCTGATTACCGTGCCGATGGAGCAGGACCTTCTGAACGGTGTCGCCTGGCTCAAGTACATTCGCTCGAACTCGTCGCCGGGCCTTTCCTCTATACAGCTGATATTCGAGCCCGGGACCGATCCCTATCGGGCTCGGCTCGCCGTGCAAGAGCGGGTATCCCAGGCCAAAGTCGCCTTGCCCGGGGTGTCCAGCCCGCCGCAGATGCTTCAACCCCTCTCCTCGACCAACCGGGTGATGATCGTAGGGCTTTCCTCTAAAGAGCTCACCCCCATCGAGATGTCGGTGCTTGCCCGCTGGACGATCAGGCCTCGCCTGATGGGTGTTCCAGGGGTAGCGAACGTCTCGATCTGGGGACAGCGGGAGCGCCAGTTACAGATATTGGTGGACCCGACGCACCTTCGGGATACGGGCGTCTCACTCCTTCAGGTCGTGGAGACGGGTGCCAATGCGTTGTGGGTCTCGCCACTGACCTTCGTTGAAGCATCGTCCCCAGGGACTAGCGGCTTCATTGATACACCCAACCAGCGCGTTGGCATTCAGCACATCCTGCCGGTCGCCTCGCCCGCTGACTTGGCCAAGGTCAACGTCGAAGAGACGAATCTCACCCTCGGTGACGTGTCCACTGTCGTCGAAGACCACCAGCCGTTAATCGGCGATGCTGTGCTTGGCGGCGGTCCCGGACTACTTCTGGTTATCGAGAAGTTCCCCGAGGCAAACACTCTCGACACAACCCACGGCGTTGATGAAGCAATCGACGCCTTACGGCCGGGTACGTCCGGGGTGCAGTTCGACACTTCGGTCTTCCGTCCGGCTACCTCAATCCGCAGTGGACTTGATGACCTCGAGATCGCCGGGCTCATCGCCCTGGGCATGATCGCTTTGGCCCTTGCGGTTCTGTTCTTCCAGTGGCGCACGGCGCTTATCGCGCTCGCCGTATTGCCTGCCTCGGTGATCACCGCCGTCTTCATCCTGAGCGTGCTTGGGGAAACGTTCAATGTCATAGTCGTCGCCGGGCTCGTCGCCGCGCTCGCGCTAGCAATCGATGATATCGTCGGCGACACACACGAAGTCGCCCGGCGCCTTCGCAAACGAACCGACGAGGCTGAGAAGTCCAGGATCGCAATTGTTCTCGAGGCGACCCTTCAGATGCGCTCGGCGATGGTTTACGCCGGCCTCATCATTAGCGCAGCGGTGGCGCCAGTCTTCTTCCTCGACGGCCTAACGGGCGAATTCTTCCCACCGCTGGCTATCGCCTACCTCGTGACGATCGTGGTTTCGATGTCGCTTGCGGTCATACTGACACCGGCGCTGACAGTATTACTGATGTCGGTCTTGCCGCCTTCAAAGGATGAGGCGCCGCTCGGCCGCTGGCTGCAGCGCAACTACGGCGTAATTCTTTCCCGAGTTCTAAGCTTGCCTGTCCCGGTATTGCTCGGCGCCGTTGCGCTATTCGTTTTGGTTGGAGCGATAGCGGTGCCAATGCTCGACAAGCCCACCCTGGTGCCCTCGTTCCGCGAAGACGAACTCCTAATACAAATCGACGGTGCGCCCGGCACGTCGCTGCCCGAGATGACTCGGATCTCAAACGCCATGGGCGATGAGCTGCGGACGATTCCAGGAGTCTCCAATGTCGGTGGCCACGTCGGTCGCGCCATTTTGTCGGACGTGACTTCTGGCGTGAACTCCGGCGAGCTCTGGGTCTCAATCGATCCGTCCGCAAACTACAACTCTACCGTCGCGGAAGTTCAGAGAACAGTAGACGGCTATCCGGGCCTCGCTCACAAGGTGGTCACCTACTCGGATGAAAAAGTCAGGCAGGGACAAACTGGGTCCAATGCAGACGTAACCGTTCGGGTGCTCGGCGAAGACCTCGGCGTGCTGAGCGCCAAGGCCAACGAGATCAAGCAAATGCTTTCCGGGATTGACGGGGTTGTTGATCCACGCGTGGATGAGCCGGCAGTAGAGCCGACGGTCGAGATTCAGGTGGACCTCGCCGCCGCGCAGCGTTACGGCATTGAGCCGGGGGCTGTTCGCCGGGCCGCGGCTACGCTGCTCCAGGGCATCGAAGTCGGAAGCTTCTTCGAGCACGACAAGGTGTTCCAGGTACTCGTGCGTGGTACTCCTGAGACACGTGCGAATCTTTCGGGAATTCAGGAACTGCTGATAGATAAGCCGAGCGGTGGCCAGGTCCGCCTGGAGGACGTTGCGAATGTCCACATTGCGCCGAACCCGACTGCGATCGAACGAGAGGGTGTCTCCCGGCGGTTGGACGTTGTGGCAGGCGTGAGCGGCCGCTCGCGAGGTGCGGTGGTTGACGACATCAACGAAGCCCTGCGGAACGTTGAATTCCCCCTGGAATACAACGCCACAGTCCTGCAGTCAGCAGACGAGAATCCCCTAGACCGCCTGCTGTGGTTCGCGGCTTTCGCTGCCGTGGCGATGTTCCTCCTCCTCCAGGCGGCCTTCGGCAGCTGGCGGACGGCGACTGTAACGTTCTTCTCGCTGCCAGCCGCAGCCGTGGGCGGCGTGCTCGCGGCCCTGCTCGCGGGTGGCGACCTCACGATTGGGTCCTATGCGGGGTTCGTAACTGTCGCAGGCATCGCTGTTCGCCACAGTCTTGTCTTGATCGGTCGCTGTCAAGCGCTTCAGCGCAGCGGAGAAGAACGATTTGGAGCAGGACTTGTGGTCAGGGTCGCAGAGGAAAGGGTCACGCCGGTATTCATGATGTGCTCAGCCGTGGCACTCGGTCTGCTCGCTGTCTTGATATGCGGCGATCCGTTTGGACACGAGGTCATCGCACCGATGGCGGAAATTATTCTCGGCGGCCTTGTCACCACGGCACTATTCAGTCTCTTCATTCTGCCGGCCCTCTACCTGCGGTTCGCGGCTGAACCCGCAGGTGCCGCCGCCACGTCGCAATTGAGCATCAGTCAAGGGGAGGTTCCAGCGTGACTACTGAAACGATCCAGGGGACAAGAAGCAACGACCCGAGGCGGCTCGCCGCCCTCATTTTGGGCGGACTCCTGGCAGCCGGGGCATTGGCCTTACTGCTTGTGGTCGTAGTAATCAGCCCGTCGTCAGAGACAAAGGCGACCGACGCCGAGTCCGGTCCGGCCACGGTCGAGAATGACCGCGTCATCCTCACAGAGGAGGCGTCCGAACGCCTGGGCATCGAAACAGGCGCGATCACGGACTCGGAAGTCCAGGCACCCACCGGTGAGAGTTCCCTGCGAAAGGTTGTTCCCTACTCCGCCGTCTTGTACGGCGTTGACGGTGGCGCTTTCGTCTACACAAACCCTGAGCCTCTCACCTTCGCTCGGGCGCCCATCACCATCGAATCTATCAAGGGCGATGCGGCAGTGCTGTCCGACGGACCGGCCTCCGGAACGACGGTCGTGACGGTCGGAAGCGCCGAGCTATTCGGCGCCGAATTCGAGTTCGAAGAGTAACGGCAGGCGGGGGTCTCAGGCGATGATGCGTGCCATTGTAGGTTGGAGCCTGCGCTTTAGATTTCTCCTTATATTCCTCGCAGCCGGCCTGATGTTCTTCGGGTACCGCGACGTCCGGAATATGCCCGTAGACGTCTTCCCGGAATTCGCACCTCCGCGCGTGGAGGTCCAGACGCTATCCGTTGGTCTCAACTCGACTGAAGTCGAATCGCAGGTCACGATTCCCCTGGAGGACGCTCTCAATGGGGTTCAGGACCTCGACATAATGCGCTCCAAGTCTGTCTCCGACTTGTCCTCGATTACGCTCTACTTCAAGCCCGGGACCGACCTCATGCGTGCACGGCAGCTTGTAACAGAGCGTCTCTCCGTGGCACAAGCCACCCTGCCAACCTGGGCTGCTCCGCCCTTTATCATGCCGCCCGTGTCCGCGACAAGGCGCGTCCTGATGATCGGTCTCTCCTCGGAAACCATACCGCTGACGGACCTGTCCATGACCGCCTACTGGAAAATCAGGGCACGGCTGTTGAGAGTCCCGGGTGTGGCCAACGTGGCGATCTGGGGCGAGCGGTTGAAGATGCTGCAGGTGCAGGCCGATCCCGAGCGGATGCGCGGTAACGGTGTCTCGCTAGACGAAGTAATGGAAACTACCGCAGATGCAGTGGATGCGGGCCTGCTCAGGTATTCGGAAGGAGCCGTGATTGGTACCGGCGGCTATCTGGATACTGCGAACCAAAGGCTGGTAATCAGGCACGTCCCGCCTGTTCTAACGCCGGCCGCCCTCGCTCAGGTCCCGCTTAAGGAACACCCGGCTCTGCACCTGAGCGACGTGGCAGACGTACTAGAAGACCATCAACCGCTGGTTGGCGACGCCGTCGTGAACGACCAGCCGGGCTTGCTGCTCGTTGTCGACAAGTTCCCCTGGGCCAACACTCTCGAGACAACTCACGGCCTGGAACGAGCGCTCGATGAGCTGCGTCCGGCTCTGACGGGCGTTCAGATCGACGCGAACATTTTCCGTCCAGCGACCTTCATCGACATGTCGATCGAAAACCTCACAAGGGCGCTTATTATTGGTTCGCTGCTTGTAGTGGTCATCCTGATTGCCTTCCTTTTCGAGTGGCGGACCGCTCTGATCAGCCTCGTGGCGATGCCGCTGTCGTTGATGGTGGCCTTGCTCGTGCTCCATCAGATGGGAGCGACGATCAATGTCATGGTGCTGGCCGGGCTTGTTATCGCCATTGGTGTCGTCGTCGACGATGCCATTATCGACGTCGAGAACATCTGGCGGCGCCTACGTCAGCAGCGTCTCGAGGGGCAGGAGAAGTCAACGGCGGCCACGATACTCGATGCTTCTCTCGAGGTACGCAGCGCCATCGTGCACGCGACTCTAATGGACCTCGTCGTGCTGATGCCCGTCTTCTTCCTGGAAGGTCTTACCGGCTCGTTCTTCCGGCCGCTTGCCCTCTCATTCGTGCTGGCTGTGCTGGCCTCGATGTTGGTGGCCCTGACGGTCACGCCTGCCTTGGCGCTGATGTTGCTCTCAAAAGCGCCGCTTCACGGCCGCGAACCGCCGTTGAGGCGATTGCTGCAGGCGGGTTACTCCTCAGTCCTGCGCCGGATCATTCGCCGGCCCGCGGCCGCCTACGTTAGTGTTGCGACCGTTGTGCTAGTGGGCCTGATCGTGGCCCCGCAACTCGGCGAAGAGCTCCTCCCCACGTTCAAGGAGCGTGACTTCCTTACGCACTGGATTACCGCGCCCGGCACTTCCCACCCCGAGGAGGCACGGATCACGACGGAAGGCACTGAGGCCCTCCGTGCAATCCCTGGAGTCCAAACCGTAGGCGCGCATATCGGGCAGGCTTTCCTGGCCGAAGAGGTTGTGGGCGTCAACTTCGGTGAGAACTGGATTAGCGTTGATCCGAATGCGGATTACGATCCAACGATTGAGGCAATCGAGGAGACGGTTGGCACTTATCCCGGCCTCCTCCATGAAGTCGAAACTTATCTAAAGGAAACGACCGAAGAGGTGCTCACTGGGACCTCGCAGCCAATCGTCGTCCGCATCAACGGCCCGGACCTGCCGGTGCTGCGAGAAAAGGCGGAAGAGGTGGAGGAGGCCCTTTCATCTATTGAAGGTATCGATGAACTGCACAAGGACCTCCAGGTGGATGTGCCTCAGGTGCAAGTAAAAGTAGACCTCGACAAGGCGCAACATTACGGAGTCAAGCCCGGAGACGTGCGCCGGGCGGCCGGAGTGCTGGTATCCAGCGAAGAGGTTGCCGATATCTACCAGGGCGGGAAGACCTATGAGGTGCAGGTCTGGAGCACGCCAAAGACCCGGGAGAACCTGGGGAGCATCGAGGAACTGCTTATTGATACACCCACGGGAGGACACGTTCGATTGGGTGACATCGCAGAGATTCGAGTTGCCCCGACCCCGAACGTCGTCCAGCGTGAAAATCAGTCGCGGCGCATTGATGTGTTAGCCGGCGTTAAAGGACGTGACCTTGGATCCGTATCACGTGACGTGCAGAGCGCGCTGAGTGAAATCGAGTTCCCGCTTGGCTACCACGCCGAGATGCTCGGTGAGTTCAATGAGCGGCAGCAGGCGCAGGACCGGTTGGTCCTGTTCGGTATTGGCTCGGCTATCGGCGTGTTGCTTCTGCTTGGGGCCGCTTTCGGGAACTGGCGACTTGCCATCCTATCGTTCCTTACCTTGCCCTCGGCCCTGGTGGGCGGAGTACTGGCTGCGTACGCCGGTGACGGCGTCATTTCGCTCGGTTCGCTAGTTGGATTCCTGACCGTTTTCGGCATTGCGGCCCGCAACGGAATCATGCTGATCAGTCACTTCCAGTATCTCGAGGACCACGAGGGCGAGACATTCGGCGTCGACCTCGTGTTGCGCGGCGCCCGCGAGCGGATCGCGCCAATCCTTATGACGGCCTCGGCAGCGGCGCTGGCACTTGTGCCCCTCGTTGTCGCCGGCAGCATCCCCGGAAACGAGATCGAGCATCCTATGGCGGTCGTGATCTTGGGTGGGCTCGTGACTTCGACAATACTCAATCTGTTCATCGTGCCTTCGCTCTATCTACAGTTTGGCCGTCGCGGCCGGCGCTTGGCCCAAACAGCTTGATGAGATTCCATGCAATGACCAGCGGACTTCCGGAAGATTGCCAGCAAAGTGCGTGGACTACCGCAAGCGCTGGCTTCATCGCCATTTCATCGTGGTCTTGTACAGTCGAATTCTGTTGTAAGCAGCGATGAGGAGTGTGCCCTTGACAAGATTCGGAGCCGTCGCGATTATCGGCGCGACGATCTTTCTGACCGCCTGCGGCGGTGGAGCTAGCAGCGACTCGGCTCAAAGCCAGCAGTCGAAGTCGAGCGGCGATCCGCAGGTCGGTGTCGAGGAATTCGGCATGACCGATGAAAACCTAGTCAATAGCATAGAACGCGCCGAATCCCTCATCTCCTCCTGCATGACGGAGGCGGGATTCGAATACGTGCCGATCGACCCCGTGACTTTCCGTGGCGCAATGGATGCCCTAACGAGCGCGCCGGGTCTTACGGACGCCGAGTTCGTGGCACAGTACGGGTATGGCATAAGCAGCCTACCGCCAACGCAGGCCTTCGGCGCAGGTGAGGAGAACACCCGGATCTACGAGCAGCTTTCTCCGTCTGACCAGGTCGCCTACAAGCGCACTCTGTGGGGCGATAACATCGAAGCCACCTTCGTGATCATGCTCGAGAACGAAGACTTTTCGGGGGCCGGCGGATGCACGAAGAAAGCGATCGATCAAGTGTTCACAGCAGAACAGCGCAACGCCAACTACGTGAATCCGTTCGATGCTCAAGTTCAACAAGATTCAAGGATGGTCGATGCGCTCGAGAAATGGTCTGGATGCATGCGCGATGCCGGGTATGACTACGAGAACCCCGACGACGCTGAACGATACGTTACCGATCGTCTAAATGCGATCGCCAAAGGGGCGGATCCGCGAACGCTGACCGGGAGCGAGAAGGCCGCGCTCACACAACTTCAGGGCGAGGAACGCGCGATCGCTCAAGCCGACAACGATTGCTTTGAGCAGCATGTCACCGACGTTGAGCGGCAGGTCGAGCGGGACATTAGCGGACGCAACTAAGGGAGGACTGACATGGGTCGAACTTATCAATACATGAAAGGGGACAACAGGCGATGACTGGCCGTGGCCGAATTGCGGGCATCGCAATAGGAGTAGTTGTGGCGGCGGGCCTTATCGGATGGGTCGTCGGTTCACAGATCAGCTCACCCGCGGAGGTAGCTTCGAGGACTGCGCCGCCAGCCGCCGCACCGATCTTGGTGCCAGCGGAGGAGCGGGTCATTTCCGCGGACATCATCACCCGGGGGACTGGTCGTTTCGGTTCTCCGCAACAGCTGTCCTTGGCGTCCTCTCAGCTCAAGACCAGTGCTGGCATCGCCGCGCGGCTGCCAGCCCCAGGCACCGAAGTCCGTGAAGGGGACATTCTATTCATCACGTCCGGGCGGCCCGTATTTCTGCTCGCCGGATTAGAGCCGGCGTTTCGCGACCTTGGGCCGGGCCTGAAGGGAGATGACGTTCGACAGCTTGAGGAAGCGCTAATGCGGCTCGGGTTTGATCCAGGACCCGCAGATGGCGTGTACGACGGGCAGACGGAAGCGGCGGTTTCTGCCTGGTACCAACACGCTGGCGTGGCGCCGTTCAAGGCCTCGGCGGAACAGCTGGCGAGACTACGCGCACTTCAGACCGATAAAAACAGTGCCGACATCGATGTAATAAGCGCGGGCGACTCGGCCGCCACTGCGCAAAACTCGCTCGACTCTGCGCACGCAGCCTATGATCAGGCACAGCAGGCCTGGCAGGCCAGTCAAGCAGCATTGGTCCTCGCTGTCAACGTGGCCAACGCGAACGATCAGGCCGCGGTGGCGGCGGTCAACTCGAAGCAGGCAGCTCTAAGTGCGCTGCAGGCTGCAGGGGCACCGCCAGCGGATATTGCTGCCGCTGAAGCGGAGCTCGCTTTGGCGAGGGCCACTGCCGATGTCACCCGGCTTACCGGCGACCACGACGTTGGCGCAGCAGAGGCGGCTGGAACCGCGGCCGCGAACGACGTATCCAAGTCCGCGCGTGATATTCGGTCGGTCGAGACGTCGCTCGCTTACGCCAATGCGGCACTAGGCGTGCGTGAGCGTCAGGCGAGTTCCGTGGCTTCTGACCTTTCGACTGCTCAGCTGCAGGCGGGCGTGCAGGTTCCTGCTGACGAGATAATCTTTGTTTCAAGCTCGCCCGTGCGCGTCTCCGAAGTCACGCCGCGAAATGACCAGACAGGCGGTCCCCTGGTCACCGTGACCAACGCAAGTGTCGCGGTCGACGGTTCGCTGCGACTCGAGGAGGCAGCCCTGGCCAAACCGGGGATGCCGGTCAGCATCGACGAGCCTGATCTTGGCATTACGGCGAGCGGCACGATCAGCCGTGTTGCTGGTTCGCCTGGGACGAACGGCGTTGATAGCTTCCACGTCTACTTCGAGACTGTCGTCGATAAGCCGCCTCCCGCGCTCGTCGGCGCGTCCGTTCGCCTCAAGGTTCCTGTGCAGTCTACAGGCGGCAGCGTATTGGCGGTGCCTGTGAGCGCGGTGACGCTCTCGGCCGATGGCTCGTCCCGTATCCAGCGGAATCAAGAAGGCAAGCTCGAGTTCGTGACTGTCGAACCAGGGTTGTCGGCTGACGGCTTCGTTGCTGTGAAGGCGCTGGATGGCGCTCTCAACGCCGGTGACCTCGTAGTTGTTGGCTTCGACCAACAGGGCAACGCCAAATAGTGATTACGCAGCCCGCGGTTATCGAACTACAGGGGATCGGCCGCCGATTTGGCACCGATCCGCCTCTTGACGCCCTCGTCGGAGTGGATCTTGTCGTACAGCGAGGCGAGTGGCTGGCAATTGCCGGCCCATCCGGATCGGGCAAATCTACGCTGTTGAACATTCTGGGCTTGCTGGATATTCAAACGGCGGGAAGCTACCGCTTCAATGGCATAGATGTCGCGGGACTGCGAGACCAGCAGCGGGCCGGTCTGAGGAGCCGCGCAATCGGGTTCGTGTTTCAGGCGTTCCATCTGATCGCACACAGAAGCGTTCTCGAAAACGTAATGCTCTCCGACGTATACCGGAAGTACCCACGCCGGGAGCGCAAGGAGCGTGCGTTATCGGCTCTCACGCAAGTGGGGTTGAGCAGGCGCGCCGACTACCTGCCCACGCGGCTCTCCGGCGGCGAGCGACAACGCGCAGCGATCGCCCGCGCGACCATGGGTTCTCCCCGTGTGTTGCTCTGCGATGAACCGACCGGGAACCTCGACTCCGGCACGACTGCCTCAATCCTCGACGTGTTCGCCGAGCTGAATCGCAGCGGGCTAACGATTGTCACAATCACGCACGAGGCGGATGTGGCGCAGCGGGCCAGCCGGAAGCTACGCATCGTCGATGGCAGGATCGAGGATCCTCAATGAGCCTGCTCGACACAGCCCTGCGCGGATTACGTGGGCACCCACGGTCTTCGATCCAGGAACGGCGCCCGCAGGACACCGGCGACCTGATTACGCCCTCGGGAATGTTAGCGGCGGATCTCGCCAATGAGACGTTGGCGGGCCTGTTTGCGCGCCCGGGGCGCATGAGCCTTACCGTATTGGGCACCGTGATCGGCCTTGCTGCACTGGTTGCCACACTCGGGCTGTCGCGCACCGCCGGAAATCGAATCGTTGGTCACTTTGATGAACTCGCCGCGACTCAGGTCGTGATCAGTCGCTCACCAACCGCCAGCGCCGACGCTAGCGCCCTACCGTGGGATGCTCCAGAGCGGCTGGCACGGCTCAACGGTGTCGTCGCCGCCGGCAACATGAGCACCGTCAACGTCGGCAACCGCCAGGTGAGCACCTCTCCGATCAGCGATCCGACGCGTCAGTCTGAACTCAACCTCTCGGTGCAGGCGGCGTCCCCTGATCTGTTCTCCGCGGTACGAGCTCAGCTGCGAAGCGGCCGGTTGCTTGACGAGGGCAACTCACAACGAGCGGATCGCGTCGCCGTTCTTGGCCCATCTGCGGCTCAAAAGCTCGGTATCAGCGGAGTCGAGCAGCTCCCGGCGATTCGGATCGGCGACGATCTCTATCTTGTCGTGGGCATCCTCGATGGTGTAGCCCGCCAGCCCGGTCTGTTAGGGGCTGTGATCATTCCTGAGGGCACCGCAAAACGAGACTTCGGCCTGACAAGCCCGGAATTGGTAGTGATGGAGACAAGGATCGGCGCCGCAAAACTCATTTCGCAGCAGGCTGCTCTCGCGCTCAGGCCGGATAGCCCACGCGGACTAAAGGTTGCCGCACCCACGGAGCCACAGCGCGCGCGAGACCGCGTACAGAGCGACTTGAGCTTACTCTTCCTGATGCTCGGTGGCGTCTCGTTGCTCGTGGGTGCCATTGGCATCGCGAACGTTACCCTAGTGTCGGTCATCGAGCGGACGGGAGAGATCGGTCTCCGGCGTGCGCTCGGCGCGACGCGGCGCCACATCGCCGTCCAATTCCTATTGGAGAGTGCGGCCATGGGGTTTATCGGTGGCGTCATCGGCGCCAGCATCGGCACTCTCGTCGTCGTCGCGGTTGCCGGCTACCAGTCATGGACGCCTGTCTTGGACCCGCTTGTGCCGTTTGCCGCTCCACTGCTGGGCGGACTTGTGGGTTTGATCTCCGGCAGCTATCCAGCGCTCCGCGCGGCCGGCATGGAGCCCGTCGACGCGCTTCGGACCGGTACGTAAATCGATCGCTTCCATAAAAGCGCGTCGAAACTCGAAAACACCGGGTTTTGACTTGCCGCCGTTCTGAGAAGTAGATAACTCGCTTTTTATTTCAAGGCTCACGCGTCTTCCGTTGACAGCCTTCGAATAACGTCATATCTTCACTTAAGCTGCCCAATCTAGCCGGATCCGATCGCCCAACGGGAGGCCGAACATGTTGCCGGAACTGCGGCCGTCTGGGGCCGCTCTGCTGCGTCTGCGGCTCTCTGTCTACCTGCCCTGGCGACACGCCAGCGTCATCCTCGCTGCACTGCTTTGCTGGATCGCCGTCTCCCCGGCGAACGCGAATTTCCCGTTCCCCAGCCCCGGCCCTTCCAATCCGTACGACTACCAGAACTACATGTTCATCACTAATGCGGACGACCCGGCGCAATTCCCGCCAAGCGACCTCGGAGATGACATCTGGAAATACAGCTCAAAGACTGCCTGCCAGATCTACTCGCCGCCCGACCAGAAGTTCTTTGAGAACTGTAGCGCCGAAGTGCAGGGAGACCCAAACCGGACGCAAGAGCTTAAATGGGTGACCGGCGCATCGATAGACCGAGCCTGGCAGACGACCACCGGCCGGCCGGACGTGATCATCGCCGTACACGATTCCGGGGTCAAATGGAACGATGGTGGCTTCCTAGTAGACCTCAACAACAAGACATGGCTAAACCGTGGTGAACTGCCGTTGCCCAACTGGGGCAGCCCCCATCCCAACGATCCGTACGACCGTAACGGCGACGGCATCTTCAATATCAAGGACTACTGTCCTAACCCTCAGGACGAACTCGACTGCGGCGGCTCAGGCGACTCCCGTGTGCGCGGTGCAGCGGGCAGCCCCGATACCGACTATAACGCGAACGGATGGATCGATCCGGAAGACCTCATTTTCAAGTTTTCGGACGGCGTAGATCAGGACGGCAATGGGTACAAAGACGATTTTGTCGGCTGGGATGCGTACGAGGACGACAACGACCCGTTTGACGAAGTCCAGTACGGCCACGGCACCGGCGAGGCGCGCGACTCCACCGCCGAGGTAAACAACGGCGGCGACGCGGGTGTCTGCCCCAACTGCATGGTCATGCACATCCGTGCCGGCGACTCATTTGTCGCCGATGTCAACGACTTCGCCGAAGGTGTCGTATACGCAACGGACAACGGCGCCTCCGTAATCCAGTCGGCCCTGGGCACGTTAAACAACTCGCGCTTCGCCCAGGAAGCGATCAACTACGCCTACCGGCGCGGTGTCGTCCTCATCGCATCGGCAGCTGATGAGTCTGCCGGCCACCATAACCAGCCATCTGTGCTCGAGCATGGAGTGACGGTCAACTCCATCGGGGAACCGCAACTGCCCAGCAGCCAGCCCAGATCCTACCTTGATTTCCGAGGGTGCACGAACTACGGCGCCTACATTACGGCGTCCGTCCCTTCCAATTCGTGTTCCTCTGAAGCGACAGGCCGAACGTCAGGCATGGCTGGCTTAATCTATTCCGCCGCGCGTAATTCTGTGGCAGGGGGGGCGATCGCGGACTACGGTGCGCTCGATGGCTCCGGTGGAGTGGCACCCGGCCGTGGCGTTTCCGCGGAGGAAGTGGACCAGATCATCGCCACAACGGCGGACGATCTGAACTTCATCACGCCAGTTGACTACACCGCTCGCACCGGATTCCCGACTCCCACGGAACGCTATCCGGCGAGCGAGGGCTGGGATCCTTTCTTCGGTTACGGCCGGGTGAATGCCGACCGCATGGTACGGGCCGTGGCGCAGAACAAGATTCCCCCAGAAGCCGATATTACCTCGCCCAGGTGGTTCGCGACCGTCGATCCCGACTCTGGGCCGGTCCAAATTCAAGGTACGGTCGCCGCCCGCCGCGCGGCCAACTACTCCTACACTGTGAAGTGGGGAGTCTGGTCGTGGCGCGACACCAACGCGGCGCCTACATACATCACGACGGGTGTGACGCTCGCCAACCCGGGCGACCAGACGGCGCCCTTCACCGGTACGCTCGCCACCATCGATCCCGCTGCGATTGCCGCAGCGTTAGCCGCCGTCAATGGGCCCGCTGGCGCGACCAGCGGCCCGGCGGTAGACCCAGCCACCGGGCGCGGCGACCACGAGAACCGGCAGTTCCCTGACAAGTTCGGCATCATCATCCAGCTGCAGGTCACTGCAAAGGACGCGGGTGGAACGCCCCTCTTGAATATTGACGGTCGGCCATTGACTGGCATCGGCACGAAGAACTTCAACTTCCACCACGACCCCGCCCTCTTTAGCGGCTTCCCGATCGACCTCCAGGGCGACGGCGCCGCCTCCCCACGCTTCGCCGACCTCGACAACGACGGCCAAGACGAGCTGATCGTCGCCACTTCGAACGGCGAGGTCCACGCCTACGAGGCCGGTGGTGGGGAAGTACAGGGATGGCCGGTTCACACTTGCGACGCCCAACTGAACTACGGCGCTCCGGCCTATGGGACGGCTGAGATCACAAAGGCCTCGGATGGCAAGATCCACGCCGCTGCGTTGCGCAGTGCAACGGTTGGCGACATCAACCGCGATGGGGACCTTGAGGTGGCGGTGGGAGACTTCCAGGGCTGCGTTTCCGTGTTCGACCGCTTCGGGAACTTGATGCCGGGATTTCCCGTGCGCCCCAACCCATACTACTCGTCAGTGCAGCGGCCGAACCGGGAGGCTGGCTTCTACGCAGCCAACCCGGCGCTTGTGCCGGGCGACTATCCGGGGCCGGGCGCGCTCCCGAATAGTCCAGACATCGTGCCGGACCTGGTCAACCGGAAGGACAAGATGAACCGCACGATCTGGTGGTTCCTGGCGGCGCCCACGTTCGCGAATATCTATACTGGCGGGCCCAACCCCGATCATCTGGAGATCCTCGCGGGGAATGCTGACAGGCACTTGTACGCCTTCCAGTCCGACGGGAAGCCAGTCCCAGGCTGGCCGGTCATCCTGCGCGATCCCGCAAAGCTCGGCGCCAGCGACTCAATCGACCCGGTGACGCACCGGCTAAGGGAAAATGACGCGGCCGACCGCTTCAACGGCGCGAAGGTGATCATGAGCCCAGCTGTCGGCGATATCGACGGCGACGGCACGGTCGATGTCATCGCGACGGTCAACGAACAGTACCGAGAGCCGGTGAACACGGACGACTCGGCTGTGCCAAACGTCCTGGCGGCCACCGGTTCGGACGCGGGAAACAACCGTATTTACGCTCTCTTCCCCGACGGCTCTCTCCACGGTAGTGGGCCTTCCAACCCAGCCAAGCACCCGAACGATAACGCCTATAAGCCCGGCTGGCCGGCCCGGATCGGCTCACTCACTTTGGAGTTGCTTCCTGTGGTCGGTGACGGGCCGGACGGCGCGCCGGTGCTGGCAAACGTGAATGGCGGCAATGACCTCGAGGTCGGAATTCTCGGCACAGCGGGGCCCGCCTACATCCTCAACTCCGCCGGCGATTCAATCTACGGAAAAGACCCCTCCGGCAACGACCGAACTCTGCTGATCGACGCCCCGGGGGCAGGCGCGAACTCTGCTGACACGCCGGCCGTGCCTGCGGTCGGCGGCGGCATCTTCGCGGACCTCCACGGAACGGGGCAGCTTTCGTTCGCCGCGCCCACAGCCGGCCTGGGTAAGCTGCTCGACGTCGTGCTGCCTGAAGACCAACTCGTTTCTGACAACCATCTTTCCGTCTGGGAGCTCGGCGGGACGCGCTCGCAGATACCGGCCTACCCGCGGGAGGTCAACGATCTCCAGTTCGTAAGCACCTCAGCGGCGGCAGACATCGACGGCGACGGTCTCCAGGAGCTTCTGAACGGCTCCGCATATTCAGACTTGCACGCGCTTAACGCGGCCGGTGCTGAGCCCGGGCTGACGACCCTCGCAGCGAATGGCTGGCCGAAGTTCACCGGCGGTTGGACCGTAGGCCCACCGGCGGTTGGGGATTTCGACGGCGATGGACAACGGGATGTAGCCCACAGCATTCGTGAAGGACGGCTCTTCGTCTGGCGCGGCAACGGCGCTGGTGTCTGCGCCCCGGCGTCCTGGCCTGAATACGGCCACGATGGCTGGAACACGAACAACTATGAGACAGACGCACAGCGGCCGCGCGTCATAACCGACCTGACGCTCGCCGGCGCGACGGTGAGCGGCGGCCAGACAAATGTCACCGTGCGCTGGACGGCTCCTGGAGACGATGGCACCTGCGGCCAGGCCCAACGCTATGAGGTCCGGCATTCCAGCTCACCAATTTCGGCCCAAGA
Organism: Chloroflexota bacterium; assembly: GCA_005882985.1. Classification (GTDB taxonomy): domain Bacteria; phylum Chloroflexota; class Dehalococcoidia; order SM23-28-2; family RBG-16-64-32; genus CF-163. Next base: position 7,114 of record VBEJ01000126.1, on the reverse strand, counting down.
TTTCGCCCAAGCTACCCTCGTCGCCGGCGCGCCAACCCCTGGTGCCAGCGGCACGCAGCAGCAGATCACATTCTCGGTTCCCGGCGGCACGCGCTACTTTGCCGTTCGCGCGGTCGATGACGCGGGCAACCCCGCCGCCGTTTCCAACAACGTGTCTGTCGCTGACAGCGACGCAGATGGCGTTTTCGACTCGAACGACGCCTGCCCAGGGACACCCACTGGAGCGACCGTGGATGCCAGCGGTTGCTCGCAGGCGCAGGTCGACTCGGACCTCGACGGCGTATGCAACCCGGGCGCTTCAAGCAGCTTCTGCACCGGCTCCGACAACTGCCCGGCTGTAGCGAACCCTACCCAGAGCGACATTGACGGCGACGGGATCGGCGATGCCTGCGATCCCGATCGCGACGGTGACGGGGTGCCCAATGCCTCCGACAACTGCCCCAACGACGCCAACCCAGCCCAGATAGACTCGGACGGCGACGGCTTCGGCGATGTCTGTGACCACGACGTCCGCGTGAGCAAGTTCTCGACCGGCGGCCGGGATCTGGCACTCGGCGCGAACGGCTCGGTCGATCGGCAGGTGCTGGCCCGCTGCCAGAGCGTCAGCCCGCACACCGACATTGTCCGGTGCACCGTCGAGATCGTGGGCCTGCCCTCCGGTTGCACAGCGCAGAACCTGGACACGGGGCTCACCGTATCGGCGCCGGGAGGGCTGGTCATGGACAACACCGCGACCTACGCACCCGGCCAGGAACGAAAGTTCGACTTCAAGCTGCGCATCGCCTGCTCACCGAGACCGCCTCAGACCGCGATCGCGCTTATCGCCCGAGCCGACCACGGCGGCGACGATGGGTTAGGTCCGGACGACGAAGATACGAGCCCCGCGAACAACAGAGTGACGCGACTTCACATGCTAAGGCCGTGATCCCGAAAGAGGTCTTCAAGGCGGGAGGTAATCGAGAGTGAAACACCTATTAGCGCTGGCGGCGGCAATTAGCCTTGTGGCTATCGCCTCTACCGGCTGGGCGAGCCACACCGGCACTACTCGCTTTCCCAGTAGCAATCCAGATCCTCGCTTGGGCACGCCGGACGATCCCAAATTTGACTGCGCCGAGCTGGACGACGAAGACCTGACCGCGCCCAACTGCTCCACCGTCTTTGAGGAGCAGTTCAATCTCTTCGGCTTCCCGCCCGATTCGACGACTGCCTCGGCGCAATACCATGACGCCGCGCACCTGGGCCAGGGCCAGGTTTCCGGCGTCTCAGCAGACCGCGCGTGGAAGGTTACGACTGGCAGCCCAGAGGTCGAGATTGCGATCATCGACACCGGCATCCGCTGGGAGAACCCGGAACTTCGGACAAAGATCTGGCTCAACCGCGGAGAATTGCCGCTTCCGCGCCTAGCCGATGGTTCCACGGCGCCCTCATACGACGCGAATGGCGACGGCACGTTCAACGTTGATGACTACGCCAACGACTCTCGTGTGAATCCCACCGGCGGCCCAAACGGGATTCCCGCCAAGCTCGACGGCCAGGACGTGATCCGCGCCTTCTCAGACGGCGTCGACACTGATGGCAATGCATACGTGGACGACATCGCGGGCTGGGACTTCTTCGACGACGACAACGACCCGTTCGACGCCTCCAGTTACGCATCCGCTGAAAACCATGGTTCTGGTCGCGCGGAGAACGCGGCCGCGGAGACCGACAACGGAGTGGATGGCGCTTCCCAATGCCCTCGCTGTCGCCTGATGATGCTGCGCCTCTGGGATACGTTCGTCGCGCCGGCCGACACCTACGGCATGGCGACGATCTACGCCGCCGACAACGGTGCCGACGTGCAAGAAGTCGCGCTGGGAGTACTCCAGAACTCGCGTTTCTCGCAGACGGCCACGCAGTACGCCTTCAAGAAAGGCGTCGCTCTGATGCAAGTGTCGAGCGACCTGAATACCTCAGACCACAACTACCCCACCAATTACAACAACACCGTGTTCGTCGCCGGCTCCGTTGCCGACACGCAGGGGCTCGGACAGAACAATCCACAGCTGGCAGACGCCCTACAACGCTTCGGCATCCCGGCCGGGTCGCAGGCGCCCGTCCAGACGTGGTTCAGGAATTCGGGTCTCACGCAGTTCGGGGGCCACGCCGCTGTCGTAATGATGGGCGTCACGGGCAGCGAATCGGTTGGTCAGGCGGCGGGGGCGGCCGGGCTCGTCAAGAGCCGTGGCCGAGAACTCGCGTCGTCAATCGGGGGCCCGCTCACCTCGAATGAGGTAAAGCAACTGCTCACGCTCACAGCGGAGGACGTCCTTCCCGAAAACACTACTGGAACTGGAGCGCCCGACTACGCCCAGCCCGGCTGGGACGAGCACTTCGGTTACGGCCGGGTCAACCTACACGCCGCAGTGAGTCGCGTGGCCCCCGGCACCATTCCCCCGGAGGCGGGAATCGAGTCGCCGCCCTGGTTCATGCCCCTTGATCCGGTTACCAACCCCACCGTTCCCGTCGGTGGATTCGCCTCAGCCAGGCGCGCCTCCTCGTTCACCTACGAGCTTGCCTACGCACCTGGACTGGAGCCTCTCGCGCAGCTGTTCACACCGTTCGCGACTGGTGCTGGGACAGGCCCGATCAACGGCAACCTCGGCACGCTTCCGCTGGCGACGGTCGCAGGCCTGCTTCCCGGGTCAGCCCAGGGAATTCCACCGACCGATCCCTATCAGCCAGCTACTTCAACGGCGGCGCGCCCTTCCTTGGCGCAATCCCCGCCGTTGTCTCTAACCACATGGGCGCGCCCGCCTTCGCCACCGGTGCAGTCGCCCCCAGCCACGGAGGCTTTAGCACGCCGGCCGTCGGCGACCTCGACAAAGACGGCTACCCCGAGATCGTCGCCATCAATACCAATCGGGTCTACGCGCTTAAGAACAATGGCAGCCTTCTACCCGGCTTCCCGGTGGCGGTTAACCCGGCATTTTCCGCTCCTGCCGTCCGAACCAAGACCAACCATCTCAAGACGGGGTTCTTCTCCTCCGCCGTTCTTGGAGACCTCGACCGCGACGGCCGGCTAGACATCGTTGGCGCGGCCATGGACCAGCGCGCCTACGCGTGGAATATGGACGGCCAGCTACTGCCCGGCTGGCCGGTGTTCCTGTCGGACGGGGGGAACGGCGCCGAAAGCATCAACACGCCAGCCATCGGCGACATTAACAACGACGGATTCCTCGATGTCATCGTTGCGACAAACGAGATATACGGCGGCAGCTCGCCCGGCGGCATCGAGGAAGCGATCCGCCAGGGCCTCATCAATCTTGCCGCTGGTCAGGCCGGGGGCTCGAGCCGTCTGTATGCAATCCAGCATGACGGCACCGCCCACGATGGTGATCTAAGCGACGACGGCGGAGCGGTCAGGGATCCTGACGCTTTCCTGCCCGGCTGGCCGGTAACGCTCAACTCACTCTCGCCGGAACTCCTGCCGTTGGTCGAGCCTGGCGTTGACGCCATCGTCGCCGATGTCGATCCCACATCGCCGGGCCCCGAGGTGATCAACAACTCCTTCGCCGGGGACCTTTCCGTAATCGCCGGCGACGGCAGCGTGCGCTACACATACCAGAGCGCTGCGAGCGGAGGCGCCAGCCTTAGTCCCGGTACCGTCGTCCAGACAGCAGAGCATGCCGCTGTCGGCGATGTGACAGGTGCCGGCACAACTTCCGTCTTCAAGGGAGGAGTCCCGGTCGAGCAGCTCGTCAACCTGCTGCTGGTCGGGCAGAACGTTCCCTTCCAGCACGTGATCCAGGGCTGGAACGCCGCGACCGGGGTGTATTTGCCCGGGTGGCCGCGCGCGATGGATGACTATCAGATCTTTACCTCGCCTGCAATCGCCAATGTTGGTGGCGCGAGCGACCGCGAGGTCATTGCCGGCTCGGGCCTGTACCTGCTGCACGCCTTCGGCCCAAGCGGCGCCGAAGCCGCCAACTTCCCGAAATTCACGGGCGGCTGGCTGTCAGGCGTGACGGCCACGGGTGACATCGACGGCGACGGAAGCTTGGAAATCGCCAACTGGACGCGCGAGGGCAACATGTTCGTCTGGGACACGGACGCCCCGGCTTGCGGCGGCAACGACGAATGGTGGGGCTTCCGCCATGACGATTACAACTCCGGCAGGTACGGCAACGACACCCGCCCGCCGCGTGTGATTACCGACATCTCGCCGACTGGTGCCACTGCCGCCGGCGGCGGCAACATCAATCACTCTCTGCACTGGACAGCTCCCGGCGAAGATGCCGCCTGCGGGCAGAACCAGGCCTACGACCTGCGGTATTCCAGCTCGCCGATCACGGCGAGCAACTTCTCTCAGGCTACGCAAGCCACCGGCGAACCCGCCCCGCAGGCCAGCGGGTCGAGCGAGCAGTTCACGCTCACCGTCCCGGGAAGTGCGCGCTACTTCGCGATTCGCGCGGTCGATGACGCCGGAAATGTCGGGCCCGTCTCGAACAACGCCTCCGTCGCCGACGCAGACCAGGACGGCGTCCCTGATGTTTTGGACGCATGTCCGGGGACTGCTACCGGGGCGACCGTCGACGCCAATGGTTGCTCTCAGGCACAAGTGGACTCGGACCTCGACGGTGTCTGCAACCCAGGCGCCTCGAGCACCCTTTGCACCGGCTCCGATAACTGCCCGACCGTTGCCAATTCGACGCAGAGCGATATCGATCACGACGGCATCGGCGATGCCTGCGACGCGGATCGTGACGGCGACGGCGTTCCGAATGCTTCGGACAATTGCCCCAACGACGCGAACCCCAGCCAGACTGACTCGGACGGCGATGGCTTTGGCGATGTCTGTGATCACGATGTACGTGTAAGCAAATTCTCAACGGGCGGACGGGATCTCGGACTGGACGCGAGCGGTTCGATCGAGAGGCAGGTACTAGCCCGCTGCCAGAGCCTCAGCCCGCACACTGATATTGTCCGATGTACAGTCGAGATTGTGGGCCTGCCTTCGGGATGCATCGCGCAAAACCTGGACACCGGTCTGACCGCATCGGCTCCGGGCGGGCTAATCATGGACAATACGGCGAGCTACGCGCCAAATCAGGAGCGTAAGTTCGACTTCAAGCTGCGCATCGCTTGCTCGCCGAGACCGCCACAGACAGCGATTGCGCTCATCGCTCGAGCCGACCACGGCGCGGACGACGGACTTGGACCGGACGACGAAGACACCAGTCCCGCAAACAACCGAGTGACCCGCCTACACACGCTACGGCCATGAAATTCTAGCTTGCATGAGCAAGGGAGGAAGCACGATGCGCATGATCTCGTGGATGAGGATCGCCGGCCTCGTCGTCGCCGTCGGCCTTCTTCTCTCGCTCGCATCCAACCACGCGCCTGAACAAGCCTCCGCTAGCGCCGCTTCCTTGCCGTCCGTTTCCAGCGGCGCGCGGCCGGGTCCGGATGTGCTTTATGCTCCGGCGCCCGCGGCTCCTCAACTCGAGAACCGCAATCCTCGCTTCAACGCCTCGCCGCTGCTCGTCTCAGGTACGGAGGCGTACGTCAACGGGGAATACCTCTATCAGGACTATCTCTACGACGATTACGGCAGCAATACGAATGGCTCCGGCGGTACGCCTCTTTCTCCACGGGCCGGGGACATCAACTACCCGACTAACAACGCGCGCTACGGCGGGAACGCAGCCGATCTCGTCGAGTTCCGAATTGATGTGGCGCCCGATTCCGTGGCCTACCGGCTTACGCTAAACACACTGCTCGAGGCGGACAGCACGATCGTTGCAATTGCCTTCGATACGGATCGCAACCAGGCGACCGGCGGCTCGATCCTCTCTCGCGACCCGGGGGCGCCTTTCCCGGGCACCGACGAGATCATTTTCACCTGGGGAACGGGCGCCGAACACGCGCGCTGGAATGGCACCGGCTGGACGACAACACCGCTTGCGACGCCCAACACTGATCTCGAGGCCAACCAGATAACGGTTATCGTTCCGCGCAGCGTCTCCGATCCCGCCGGTTCCTGGCGCAGCACAATCGCAACGGGCCTCTACGATCCCATAACCGGCGGCTGGCTACTACCACAACAGAATGCGGACACCGATACGCCCGGCGGCGCCGGCGGTGTCGATCCAAACCCGGTCGGCATCTTCAACCTCGGCTTCCGCTTCAACGAGCCGGTCCGCTCCAGCGATACCCCGCCCGACACGAACCAATCCACAGCGATCCGCAACAAGCAGCCTACACAGTATGCGCATGACATCGACTTCACCGCTCTTGCTGCCGGAACTAACTCGAGCACGGTGCCGTCTTCCGGTGTGCAGATTCGCATCTTCCCGAGCCGCCTCCAGCTCGGCGAAGGGCAGGACATCAACGCCTACCCCGCTTACCGCGGCCAGCTCCAGCCGTACTCGCTCTACGTCCCGACCGGCTACGATCCTGGGACCCCAGCGGGGTTCGTGCTGGCTTTGCATTCGCTGGACGAGCATTACTGGCAGTACAACGGCACAATGCTTCACCAGCAGTTCGGCGAGCAGCGTGGGGCGATCGTCGCCACCTCGCTATCGCGCGGGAGTGACGGCTGGTACCGCGACTATGCCGAGTACGACGTCTTCGAGATGTGGAACGACGTCGCTGCGCATTTCAACCTCGACGGCGAGAGGACCGTCCTCACCGGGTACTCCATGGGCGGCTACGCCACCTATCGCCTCGGCACCTTCTACCCGGACCTCTTCGGCAAAGCGTTCTCCGTAGTCGGCCCCCCGGGCGAGGGCATCTGGGTGCCACCGGCGCCGCCCACCGGCGGCACGCGCGGCGGCCAAACCGGCGACTCCAACGGCGCCGCAGAAACGCTGACGAACAACTGGCTCGAGAACACCCGCAACCTGCCATACATGAACCTAGCGGGCACGCAGGACGAGCTCGTGCCGTACGCCGGGCCGGAAGCACAGAACCTCGGAAGGCCCGATCTCGGCATCGACGGTTTCGACCAGCTCGGTTATCGATTCCACTTCCTGACGTTCAATGTCTCTGACCACCTGGCGCTAGCGGCGCTCGGCTATAACTTCCCAATGGCGAGGGGCTTCCTCGGCGATGCATTCGTGGACCGCAATCC
>VBEJ01000111.1 GCA_005882985.1 Chloroflexota bacterium | reverse complement strand
ACATTCCGCTTCATCGAGCACGTGCGGCCCGAGGGCGGGCTGAAGGCCCGTGTATTCGACGCCATCACTCCGATCTGGAGCTGGTTCGGCGCCGGATGCCACCCGAACCGCAGGACGCTCGAGTCCATCGAACAGGCAGGGTTCGAAGTGGAAAAGCTGGAGCGCGTGACCCACTCAGGCATGCCGGTCATCATCGGTTTGGCAGTTCCAGTCGATAGCGCCAAGAAGGATTCGTGAGCACGAATTAGGGCCTTCTGGCTGCTTTCGCCGCCATTGGCGCTCTTGCCGCCGTTTTCGTCGTCGTCTTCGCCGCCTCAGCGGCCTATGATGCCGTCTCCGGCAGCGGGATGCGAGACGACATGGGCGGCGTGATGAAGGACATGGGAGGCTTGATGGGCGACGGCATGGGCGACATGATGGACGGGATGAATGGGATGATGGGTGGCGGCGGACCGGAGACGACCGGATCAGCCAGCGGCCGGGGCGAGGTGAGGATTGCGAACTTCCGCTTCCAACCAACCACCATGAATATTACACGTGGGACGGTTGTTGTGTGGACCAACGACGATAGCGCTACACACACGGCGACAGCTAACGATGCGAGCTTCGACACGGGCCGTTTGGATAAAGGCAAATCCAGCCAGGTGACCTTCGATAGGCCTGGAACCTTCGAGTACGTCTGCAACTTCCACTCGCGGATGACCGGGCGCGTAGTCGGCGGCCCCTAATTGGCACGTCTTTCTGCCGATTGCCCATCACGGCTGTTTCTGGGCTTTGCGCGCGCTGAATGTGACGCCGCGTATCTCAAATTCGGCCGCGATGATGCTCGCTTCCATGGTCCGCTGCGAATAGCGTTCCCGGAAGCGTTCTGCGCATTCTCTCCGCTTGTTCATCTTGCGGTTACGGTCTTCCGGATCTGTTCGGCATGTTCGCGGTCATGCGCGGCATTATTTTCCAGGATGCTGAGCACACTGTACTCCTCATGCCCAATCGTTTGAAGGCGGTAGAAGTCATCCTCAGTGACGTTGCTAACCGCATTCAAGAACGCCTCCCGAGAGCCGTCCAGGGCCCGTGATGCCTCAGCGGCTGTTGCCACTTGGCCAGCATCCTGGACGCTTGCCGGATTGCCGCTGAACGTGGATACAAGTTGTGCGTACAGTTGCTCAGAATGAATAACGTGGTCGAGGATCTTGGAAATCGACCAGCTTCCTCGGCGCGCTTGTCCGACGTCCTCCGGCCGAAGTTCTTCGACGAGCAAGATAAGGCCAGCACGTGATTAGTCTAGGTCCGCCAGGAGCTCCTTCTTGTCGGCTTCGAAGTCACTCATAGCTAACTACCCTTTCTCGCAGCGATCGTTACGCCTTTCGTCTCAAACGCCGCGGCAGATGACTCGTGCTTCGAGCCGGAGAAGACGTCTATTTGCTCGCCCCAGCAAACGTCGGAGAAGCCGGAGTGCTCCAGCGCCCATTCCCACTCTGCTTCCAGCAGAGCACCGGCAATTCAGTCACGCCAGAGGTCTATATCCGCTTTGGCATCGTCCGGTACGGCCTTGTGCACCACCATGTCGCCGAGCTGTATGCGCCCACCCGGCTTTAGGACGCGGTTGATCTCCCCGAATACAGCCATCTTGTCCGGACAAAGGTTGATGACCCCATTGCTGATGACCACATCGACTGACTTGTCTTGCACAGGGAGGGACTCCGCGTAAACCTCGTGGAACTCCACGTTGGAGAGTCCTGCCTCGCTGGCACCCACCCTGGCCTTATCGAGCATCGCCGGCGTCATGTCAATGCTAATCACGCGGCCCGAAGCACCGACCTGACGAGCCGCAATCAGGCTGTCGAATCCCGCTCCGCAACCCAGGTCCAGGACCGTCTCTCCGGGTTTTAGCTCGCCCATCGAAAACGGGTTGCCAGTCCCGGCAAACGATTCGACCGTGCCAGCCGGGAGTGAGTCGATTATTGCCTCCGGATAGCCCACCATCATTGCCAGCGACTTGCCGGTATGAAAGTGCGCGCCTTTCTCGGGCTCGTTGGCGATTTCTGTGTACTTTTCGGTCACTTGGGCGCGGAGGGCATCCGAGTCGACTTCCACGCGCTTTAGCTCTATGGTCACGTAACACCTCCTATGACTGGCCTACCTTCGCTTTGCCACTCGGGCCATCCCCCCTCCAGCCGAACAACGTCGAATCCGTTCGCGAGGAGTAGCGCCGCTGCCTCATCCGCCAGGAGGCAATACAGGCCGCGGCAATACGCTATGATTCGCCGCTCACTCGGGAGCTCCTCCAGGCGATCGGGGAGATCGTCAAGCGGTATGTTGATCGCTCCGCATAAATGCCCCGACTCAAACTCGGCCACCGGCCTCACGTCAAGAAGAACGGCGTTTTGATGCGCCAGAACTTCGGCCTGGTCCCTGGTCACGACATCGCCATTGCTTCGCGCCGAATGGAATTCCTCGGCGAGTTGCTTCACCTCGGCTAGACGAGACTCCGCCACCCCGCGCAGCGCCACCCACAAATTCATGACAGACGGATCGGCAACGCGGTAGATGATCATGTTCCCCTTTCGCGCCGTTTCCACTAGACGTGCTGCACGCAAAGTCTGTAGATGTTGCGAAGAGTTGGCGACGGACATCCCCGTTTCCTGCGCCAGCGCATCAACGTGGCGCGGTCCTTGCGTCAAGATGTCGAGCAGCTCCAAACGCTTATCGCTCGCGAGCGCCTGCGCCACCCGCGCGAAATGGGGGTAAATTTCGTCCTTAAATTTCCGCTGGCTCATTTGGGCAAGTATATTGAAGCCCTGGCGGGCTTGTCAACTACTCACTTGAGTACTTGACGACCCTCCGTTGGCAGTTCCATACTGGCAGGCACCTAGCAATCGGTTGAGAGTTCCAATTAGCGGAAAGTAGTGGATGTGAAAGGGCTCCGTGATTTCCTTCTCGAATCCAACCGCGCGGGCTATGCCGGCGGGGATGAGAAAACCTGGACGAGAGAGGACGACCGATCCTGGACAATCACCTTTGAGGACGGCGCCTGGAAGTCGCACGACAACTTCTTTGGTGGCGAGCCATATGGGGGGCGAACTGTCGTCTTTCTTGCGGGTATTCCAGTCTGGATGCTCGTGTACTACGGGTGGGTTGATAAATCGGCAGATCCTGCGAAACTATACGCCGTCCTCAAGAATGCTCTTAAGCGCATGCCCGCCGAAGCCCCTTACCGCGGCCCGGGCCGTTACGAGGAGGATCCGTTTGTCTACGCGAATACATGGGAAGGGGCGCTCGAAAGATTTAGTGGGCGAGAAGAGATTCTCGAAGGCTCCAGCCTCGTTTACCGGGCCGACTATGCGGGCGGTTGGGTAGACAAGCGAGAAGCTGTCTAGGTATGAAAGAATTGGGCAAAACATGACTGATACATCGATCGTCACGCAGGCTACGACACAGTTGACCTGCTCCCCTAAAACTGAACCACTGTAAATTCCAGTCCTCCGCGTTCTAAGGAACGAAAGGAGGAGACGGATGAAGAGGAGCCGCTTCACGGAGGAGCAGATCCTCGCGGCGCTCAAGCAGCACGCGGCTGGCGCCTCGACCAAGGAGCTGTGCCGGCAGCTGGGGATCGCCACCGAGACGCTCTACAACTGGAAGCGCAAGTACGGTGGCATGGAGGTGAGCGAGGCCAGGCGCTTGCGGGCGCTTGAGGACGAGAACCGCCAGCTCAAGCGCATCGTGGCCGAGCAGGCGCTGGACAACCGGGTACTCAAGGACCTGCTTTCAAAAAACTTCTGACGCCCGCGGCCCGCAGGCAGGCTGTCTGCCACTGCCGGGAGGGCTGGTGGCTCTCGGAGCGGCACGCCTGCAGGCTGGTGGGCATCGGCCGCTCGAGCCTGCGCTACACGACCAAGCGCAGCGGCGACCAGGAGCTCAGGGAGCGACTCAGACAACTGGCGGGGGAGCGGAGGCGGTTCGGCTACCGGCGGCTGCATGTGTTGCTCAGACGGGAAGGTGAACAGGTGAACCACAAACGCGTCTACAGGCTGTATAAAGACGAGGGGCTGTCCGTACGAAAGAGAGCGCGGAAGCGGGTATCGCGCGAGGCGAGGATGCCCGCGCTTGTGTCGGCGGGACCGAACGAGTGCTGGAGCCTGGACTTCGTCAGCGACGCCCTGGCCTGGGGCCGCAAGATACGGATGCTAACCGTCGTGGACGCCTACACCCGCGAGTCACTCGCCATCGAGGTCGACACGTCGCTCCCCGGCGTGCGCGTGGCCAGAGTCCTTGACCGAGTGATCGCCGAGCGCGGGGCAGGACCGGCTGAGATCACGCTGGACAACGGCCCCGAGCTTACTAGCCGGGCGCTCGATCAGTGGGCCTATGAACGCGGCGTGCGTCTGCGCTTCATCGAGCCCGGCAAGCCTGTCCAGAACGCCTTCATCGAGAGCTTCAACGGCCGCCTGCGGGACGAGTGCCTCAACGAGCACTGGTTCCTGACTCTTGTTCACGCCCGGGAGGTCATTGAAGAATGGAGGATCGACTACAACCAAAGACGGCCCCACAGTGCACTCGGGAACCTTACACCGCTGGAGTTCTCGAGGCTCCAGCAGGATACTCAGGTCAAGCAGCCAGGACCGGTCGGACTGCATTTATGAGTGGACCAGTGTTTGGGGACAGGTCACTTCAGCCTCGAGTGTGCCCCATAACCTCGGAGGGGCGAACAGATGAGACCCATGCGCTGGCTCTGGGTACCCTTGAAAGGCTGCCAGTGCGAGCGCAAGAACAGTGGCGGCGAGGACGCAGCGCACGATTACTGCGTCCGAACCTGAATCGACTCGAGATACCGTGCGAATGCGTCACTATCAACAGACGCGATCTTCGCTGAATCGTTGAATGCTTTCCCAGTGTTCGCATCAATGGCCATAGAGGATCGTGCGGTCTGCACCAACACGGATTTGCATGACTGCGCCGCATCGAAGCATGAGCCACCGCCAAAGGAAATCTGCACCCCTGATGCTGGATCGGGTTGTATGACCGAAATATTTCCCCAATCAAATCTCTTATCCGTAGGTGGTTCGCCGTTGAACGGCCAAGGCAAACCCGCTGAATCGAACGGGCAAACGTATGTTGCAACTATCGAGTTACGAACCTCAGCCTGCCAAGCATCGTCAGACGGTTGATTATCTTCGAGAACTATGCCGGTTGTTGCATCGATAAGCACATCAGCACGATCTCCCGTGTCGGAGAAAACCCGAATGACAGGAGTACCGTTCTGATTGAATTCGTAGACCGCCTCCACTCCTGAACTTTCGTCCGTTGCGATAGCGACGTCACCCCACCTCCAGAGCTTCGTACCTGGAGGCAATCTTGGTGCCGGGTCGCACGCCTCATTGGACGACGCGGGGGTGGCACCCACGGTAGAAGACGCGCTTGCTGTTGCGATAAGCGTCGCTTGCTGTTGGACAGCCGCCTCTCCTTCGCCCCCGGAAGAGGCAATCAATATTCCGGCGCCCCCCGTTATACCGAGAAGCGCCACCGCCCAAAACGGCTTGGTCAAGAAACTGGCCCTTTTTCTCCGGTGGCTAAAGAGTAGTCCCGGCCAAAGCG
>VBEJ01000110.1 GCA_005882985.1 Chloroflexota bacterium | reverse complement strand
CGCCGAAGGAGCCGCCGATGATAATCGTGAACTTCGGCACCTCCGCGCAGGCGACGGCGGTCACCATCTTGGCGCCGTGCTTGGCGATGCCTTCGTGCTCGTACTTCTTGCCGACCATGAAGCCGGTGATGTTCTGGAGGAAGACGAGCGGGACCTTCCGCTTCGCGCAGAGCTCGATGAAGTGCGTGCCCTTGAGGGCGCTTTCGGAGAACAGGATGCCGTTGTTAGCGACAATGCCAACCGGATAGCCGGCGATCCGCGCGAAGCCGCAGACGAGGGTGGCGCCGTAGCTCGCCTTGAACTCGTGGAAACGGCTGCCATCGACGATGCGCGCGATCACCTCTCGCACGTCGAAGGAGCGGCGGGGGTCAGCAGGGACGATGCCGTAGATCTCGGCCGGGTCGTATCGCGGCTCTTCGACGGGCGCTCTCTGCCAGGGCAATTCCTGCGGAGAGCGTCCGACATTGGATCACGGTCTCGTCGCTCATGGCCGGGACGTATGCCCCGCCCGCCGTGCAGGAGCCCATGACGGCGGCGATCTGCGGAATGCCTTTCGCCGACATGCGTGCCTGGTTGTGGAAGATGCGCCCGAAGTGCTCGCGGTCGGGGAAGACGTCTGCCTGAAGAGGCAGGAAGGCGCCGCCGGAGTCAACGAGATAGATGCAGGGCAGACGGTTCTGCTCCGCGACCTCTTGGGCGCGCAGGTGCTTCTTGACGGTCATCGGGTAGTAGGTGCCGCCCTTCACGGTCGCGTCGTTGGCGATGATCACGACCTCGCGCCCGCAGATGCGGCCCACGCCGGTCACGATGCCCGCGGCGGGCGCCTCGCCTTCGTACATCCCCCAGGCAGCGAGCGGGCTGAGCTCCAGGAACGCGGTCCCCGGATCCAGCAAGTGGTCGACGCGTTCGCGGGCGGTCAGTTTGCCGCGGGAGCGGTGACGCTCCGTCATCTCCTTGCCGCCGCCGGCGCGCACAGTCGCGAGGGCAGCCTGCAGCTGCTCGGCGAGGGCGCGCATCCGCGTCTGGTTGCGGGAGAACTGGGGCTCGGCGGTGTTGACGGTCGAGGCGAGAGCGGGAACGGGGGCTCCGTCGAGGAAAGATGTGGCTATGGTGGCGTCACGGCCGTCCCGAGCGACAGTCATCGTCTGGAGTCAGCTTAGCACAAGAAGGAGAGGCCTCAGCCGTGGGATAGTGTCCGAGTTGGTCGGCGGCTTGCATTTGCGTACAATTTCACAAGGTACCGTTGACTAAGCGCCGCCACACTTTTAAAGTAAGTATGTACTAATCATGCCGCCTCGTAACTTGCTGCCCCGTCCCTGATGCTCTTTTCGCTGCTGGTCACCGCCCGTGAAGGGATCGAGATAGCCCTGATCGTCACGATCCTTCTCGGTTACCTGAGGCGGATCGACCAGAAGCGGCACTTTCGCGAGATCTGGTACGGGGTAGCGGCCGCTGCGGCACTCGCGCTCGCCGTGGGTGCCGGTCTCGAGATCGCATCGCGGGAGCTCGACGGCCGGGTGCTTGCGGCGTTCGAAGGATTCACGATGCTCTTCGCCGTGGCGGTGCTCACGTGGATGCTGTTCTGGATGAAGCGGCAGTCGTCGGGCATTTCCAGCGCGCTGCGGCACCAGATCGACAGCGCTCTCTCCCGCGGCTCGATTGCCGCGCTCGCCCTGCTGGCGTTCTCGGCGGTTGGCCGCGAGGGGCTCGAGACGACGCTCTTTCTCTTCGCGGGCTCGACCAGCCAGAGTTCGGACGTGGCCTTCGTATTCGGCGGGGTGTTGGGGTTCGCGGTCGCTGCGGCGGCAGGCGTCGTCCTGTATTACGGCTCCGCGCGCATACCGCTGCGCCAGTTCTTCCTGATCTCCGCGATCGCGCTCATGGTGCTGGCGGCCGGACTTCTCAGCAACGGCCTCAGGGAGCTGCAAGAAGCAGCGCTGCTCCGTGACCTCGGGCCGCGCCCATGGGATACCGAATCGCTGATCGCGATGACTTCGCGCGCGGGCAAGTTCTTGCACACAATTCTCGGCTACGATTCCGCGCCGGCGCTGGCGCAGATCGCCCTCTATTGGGGCTACCTGGTCGTAGTTCTCACCGCCTATCTCGCCTGGCCCTCGCGCGGCACCCGCCAAGGTCCGGCGCCGCAAGCGGCCGAGCCGATGCCGGTCGCCGTGACCGAGCGCTGATGCCACTGTTGCTTGTCGCCGCCACCGCGGCGCTACTGCTGGCGCTAGCAGCGTGCGGAGGTGACGGCGGCCCTTCGCGTGAGATCAAGATCACTCAGACGGACCAGGGGTGCACCCCGGACGAGATCACCGCGGACGCCGGCGAAGAGCTGAAGCTTACGACAAGCAACGAGACCGGCCACATCTACGAGCTGGAGGGCGAGGGCGGCGCGCATTTCGAAGAGGTCGTGGTGCCCGAAGACAAGACGCGCTCAGCGAACTTCACGGCGCCCGACGAACCAGGCGAGTACTCACTGAAGTGCTACGACCCCGGAGGCGTGTCCTCCGAAATCAAGGTTCGGGTCGCCGGCCCGAGCTAATACGCGCTTCTCGACACGCTCGCCGAGCCGGCATTAGCATATGCTGGCAACGCCATGCCACGAAGCGAAATCGCCGCTGACCTCACCGCCACCGTCGAGGACTACCTGCAGAGCATCTACAGCCTCGAGACCGAGGGCGAGCGTATCATCTCGGCGCGGCTGGCACGCTGGATGCGCGTCACGCCACCGACGGCGTGGGCGACGGTTCGGCGCATGGCGCGCGACGGTCTCGTCAGCGTGGACGCCAAGAAGACGATCCACCTGACGAAGCGGGGACGCGAGCTGGCCGAGAAGGTGGCTCGGCGGCACCGCCTTTCGGAGCGGTTTTTGAACGACGTGCTTGGATTGGGCTGGGCGGAAGCGCACGATGAAGCACACCATTTCGAGCACGGGCTGACGCCGGCGATCGAAGGGCGCATCTTCTCGCTCCTCGGCAATCCGACGACTTGCCCGCACGGCAGCCCGATTCCCGGCACGGGCGCTGTCCTCAGCCCCGATCTCGTCCCGATGGACACGCTCGAGCAGGGAGACGCCGCAACTGTCGAATTCATATCGGAAGAGCTTGAGGAAGATCTGGAGCTGCTTCGCTACCTGGACCGCCACAATGTCCGTCCCGGTCAAGCGATCACGGTTGACGAGAAGGTGCCGTCGACGGGGCTGATTTCGATCAACACGGGTCGCGAGCCGGTTTCGCTCGGGCTCAACGTAGCTGCCCGCATCCGCGTGCGCCCGGGCGCTGCGCGAAGCGCTAAGAGTCGAACGTCCAGCGGGTCGCGGTCTCGCCGAGCTGCTCCTCGAAGCTGAAGGCGACCGCCGGTTTCACAGCATAGAACGGGTACCCAGAAGCATCCCAATTGTACTTCTGCTTGTAGGCATCCCAAACTGGCCGTAACGTCGCCTCGTCGCTAATCTCCTCCGCGCGCCCTTTGAGGATAACGATCTCGCCGCTTGAAGACTCGACGTGGACAACGGCATTCGGGTTCGCGGCGAGGTTCCGCGCCTTACGCGACTCCTTTCCGGTCGAGAAGTAGACGACGCCGTCCAGCCAGAGGGCCCATACCGGCGCGGCATGCGGGCGACCGACAAGACCGGCGGTCGCGATCCAGTAGTTGCGGGCACTTGCGAGGACCTCCTCGACGCGGCTCCAGGGGAAGCGTTCGCCGGGTGGGGATGTCGCGCTCTCGAAGCCGTAGCCGGGGCTGGACATTCGGGAAGGCCTGGGCGAGCGGTTGGGCATTGGCCGTCCTCCTCATCGGATTCACGTGGGAGTGTGTCGCCAGTTTACGACCTCGGCTATGACGGCGGGCTGTCAGTGGCGGCGGGTCTTTGGGTAGAAGGGCGCGGGCTACTCCGCGCCCGGGCCCGCCGAACCCTGTCCGGCTGCCGGGCCGATCCAGACTGTCTGGACGTTGACTAATTCCCGTATTCCAAACTCGGACAGCTCACGCCCGTAGCCGCTGCGCTTGATGCCGCCGAATGGCAATCGCGGATCGGAGGCGACCATGCCATTGATGAAGACGCTACCGGCCTGCACCTCTCTTGCGAGCGAGCGTGCGCGCTCGGTGTCGCGAGTCCACAAATTCGCGCCTAGACCGAACGGGGTGTTGTTGGCGATGGCAATCGCCTCGTCCGCGTTTTTCACGCGGATCATCGCGGCGACCGGGCCGAACGTTTCTTCCCGCGCGGCTGCCATTTCGGGAGTTACGCGGGTGAGAACGGTGGGGGCGTAGAAGTAGCCGCCTCCCTCCCTGCGGTGGCCGCCCAGCGCGAGTCGAGCACCTTCGTCCACCGAGCGCCGGACCTGGTCCTCGAGGCCATCGCGCAGGTCGCCCCGCGCGAGCGGCCCGATTTGCGTTTCTCGCTGCATAGGGTCCCCGACCTTGAGATTAGCGACGCCGTCGATGAAGCGCTGTTCGAATTCGTCTGCGACGCTCTCGACCACAATGAAGCGCTTGGCGGCGATACAGCTCTGGCCCGTGTTCTGGTTCCGGGCGCGCACGCCGGTCTCCGCGGCGGCAGCGACATCGGCGTCGGCCAGCACGATAAACGGGTCGGAGCCGCCCAGCTCGAGAACGGACTTCTTGAGAGCGCGTCCGCTCGCCGCGCCGACCTTGCTGCCGGTGATATCGCTGCCGGTGAGGGTGATTGCGCGGATGCGGGGATCGTCGATCAGCGCCTCCGTTTGCTGGCCGGAGGCGAGCAATGTCTGGAAAACGCCCTCCGGAAAACCGGCCGAGCGGAATGTCTTCTCAATGGCGAGCGCACATTGGGAGACGTTCGAGGCGTGTTTGAGGAGGCCGACGTTGCCCGCCATGAGAGCGGGAGCGGCAAAGCGAAACACCTGCCAGAACGGAAAGTTCCAAGGCATGATTGCCAGCACCGGGCCCAGCGGCTCGAACGCGACGTAGCTCTCGGCCGCATTGGAGGCGACGCTCTGCGGCTGAAGGAATCGCTCAGCGTTGTCGGCGTAGAAGTCGCAGTTCCAGGCACATTTCTCGATCTCTGCTTCGCCCTCGACGATGGGCTTTCCCATCTCAGCGGTAATCAGAGCCGCCAGGCGCGCCTTTTTCTCGCGCAAGTGTGACGCCGCGCCGCGCATCAGCCTGCGTCGTTCGTCGAACGAGACCCGGCGCCATTCGCCGAAAGCCTGGGCTCCGCGCTCAAGCGCTTGATCGAGCTGGTCCGAAGAAAACTCCTCGAAAGTCTCTAGAACGTCCTCGGTGGCGGGATTAATCGACTGCAGGGCCATTTTGCCTACCTCCTGGTACTACTTCCAGTGTAAGCACTCGGCCGGTCGAATGTGCGCGACCGGGTATACTCGGAACCTAACAAGAGGATTGCCTTTTTCGACCGCAAAGTCCAAAGATGCAGCGAGCCGCTGACCTGCTTGTCAAATGCCTCGAAAACGAGGGCGTCGAGCAAGTATTCGGCGTACCCGGCGAAGAAACGCTCTCGCTGTTGGACGCGCTTGCTGACAGCAAGATCACTTTCATCCCCACACGGCACGAGCAAGGCGCTGCCTTGATGGCCGACGTCTACGGGCGGCTCACGGGACGCCCGGGCGTGTGCTTGGCGACCCTCGGCCCGGGCGCGACCAACCTCGTGACCGGGGTGGCGGACGCCTTCCTCGATCACGCTCCGCTCGTCGCTATCACCGGCCAGACGGACTTATCGAGCATCCACAAGGAGGCGCACCAGTACGTCAGCACTCCGCAGATCTTCAGATCGATTACCAAGTGGCAGGCGCGCGTTATGGAGCCGGAGGTTGTCCCCGAGGTCGTGCGTAAGGCGTTCAAAGTCGCCGAGACGGAAAAGCCCGGGCCCACGCACATCGAGTTCCCGGAAGAGGTGGCAGCGCAGAAAG
>VBEJ01000109.1 GCA_005882985.1 Chloroflexota bacterium | reverse complement strand
GCCTGGCAGATGACGAGACCCGCTATCGTCGCGCCCATTGTCGGCGCCAACTCCCCTGAGCAGCTCGCCGACCTCCTTCCAGCGGCCGAACTCACGCTCTCGCAAGGCGAGATCGCCGCCCTCGATCGCGTGAGCGCCTCCTTCTGAGACTCCTCTCGCACTCACCGCTCAGCACTCACCACTCGGCACTCTAGCCATCCGTTTATCCGTTGCGCCGCAGGCAATCCGTTGTGAGATTCCTCCAGCGCGCGTATGCTTATCGCCAGCTCTACTGTCAGGAGGTCCGCCATGACCCAAACCGCTGATACCACCACGACTCTCGACGTTATCGATCGCTTCAACGAGGCCTTCAACAGGCACGACGTCGAAGGGATCATGGCCCTCATGACGAACGATGTGGTCTTCGAGAACACGTCGCCCCGGCCCGACGGCGAGCGCTACGATGGCCAGGAGAGCGTTCGCGGCTTCTGGGAGCAATTCTTCGCCTCCTCACCGAACGCCCGCTTCGACACCGAGGACATCTTCGCCGGCGGCAACCGCTGCACCGTGCGCTGGATCTACAACTGGATCGACGCCGACGGCAAGCCCGGCCATGTCCGCGGCGTCGACGTCTTCCGCGTCCGTGATGGCAAAGTCGCGGAGAAGCTTTCGTACGTTAAGGGCTAGCCCCGGCTGCTGTCATTCCGAGGCCGCGGGGGGGAACGGCGGCAGCGGGGGTGGAGGCGAGAGCCTGCCCTGAGTGAGCGAGGCTGGTGTGGGGGAAACGAAGGGAATCTCTGGCTATGCCACACGCAATGCAGTTACCCTCAGTTGTCGTTGGCTAGCGCCTCGAGCGCAGCGTTCCTTCCCGCAATCCGCCCGAACACAGACCCGGCCATTAGCCCGCTCCCGCCCGCGTAGTTTCCCCAGAACAACCCGCCGACCAGCTCCCCCGCTGCATACAGGCCGCGAATGGGGCTGCCCCGCGAATCCAGAACGTGCGCCTCGCCATCGATCTGCAATCCGCCGAAGGTGAACGTGATCCCGCAAGTGACCGCGTAACCCACGAACGGCGGCGTGTCCACTGGTAGAGCCCAGTTTGATTTCGGTGGCTCGATCCCTTCCGTTCGCTTGCCGTCCAGCCGCGTTGGGTCGAACTCGCCCGGCTGCGCCGCGGCATTAAACGCGGCCACGGTTCGCTCCAGCCCGGGGCGATCGATTCCAAGCTTGTCCGCCACTTCGCCGATCGTCTCGGCGGACGCTCTTGTCGCCTCAGCGATCCTGTACTCATCGCGAAGGAGACCCGCGGCCTTCGCATCGAATATCTGAAAGGCCGCGCGGTGAGGCTGCTTGAGGATCTCTCGCCCGTACTTCGCGTAGGTGTAGTTGCGGAAGTCAGCCCCCTCATCCACAAAGCGCTCCCCATTCGCGTTCACGATGATGCCCAGAGGATAGGAGTGCTTTTGGTACAGATCGCCGATCCGACGGTTGCCGTACGGCGGAGCGTTCAGGTCCCAGGCGACCGCGTGACAGCTGCCCCAGTCGCCGCACGGTGCGGCTCCGGCCTCAAGCGCCATCCGAATGCCGTCGCCGGTGTTGAACTCCGTTCCGCGTACCTTCGCGTCCTTCCAGCCCGGACCCAGATGGTTCTCGCGCATCTCAGAATTCGCCTCGAACCCACCGCAGGCGAGCACGACCGCGCCCGCCCTCACCTCTTCGCCGCTATCGAGCAAAACACCGCGGACCTCTCCACCATCGTCTTTCAGCCCATTCGCTCCGCAGCCGTAACGCACCTCGACGCCCGCTTGTTCGGCCAGCTCGAACAGCCGGTCCGACAGCCCAGAACCGCCGCCCACCGCCTCAACGATCAGGCCTCCCCAGAACCGCCGTTTGCCGTCGACCTCGAACGCCTGCCGTCCGTACAAAAGCACCCAGCGCACGCCTCGCTCGCGCATCCAAACGATCGTCGGATACGCTTGGTCGACCAAAACGTCCGTCAGCGCTGCGTCCGCTTGTCCGTCGCTGACTCGCGACAGGTCGTCCCGCATCTGGGATGCTGGATAAGCGTCGACATCTACTGACTCAGACTCGGCTTCCGAAAGATCGGGGATCAGCCGCCGAATATCATCGAGGCCGTCGTACGGAAAGCGAAAGGCGGCACCCGTGAAGTACGTATTCCCTCCACGCAGCTCCCGGGGCGCCTTCTCCAGCACGAGGACCTTCGCGCCGGCCTCGCGCGCTGCTAGCGTCGCGCACAGCGCGGCGTTGCCCGCACCGGCGACGATCACATCGTATGCGGATTCCAATCACGCACCAGGCACAAGCCGCTCGCGCGTCACCACCACGCCCCCAGCCACCAGCCGCTCGATCTCCTGGTGCTCATACCCCAGCTCCCGAAGCACTTCGGGTCCGTGCTGGCCGAGATAGGGCGGCGGCCTGCCGCTATCCGGCCGCGCGCCGTCCATCATCATCGGCGAAGCCGGCATGCGGACCCTCCCCAGCACGGGATGGTCGAGGATCGACATCAGCCGGTTCGCCTCGACGTGCGGGTGCTCGAACAGCTCCTCGGGAAAGTTCACCGGCCCGCACGGCACGTCAGCCGCGTCGAGTGCCTCGATCCATTCAACGGTCGTCCGTTCGCGAAACCGGTTCTCGAGCGCCTCGACGTTCGCCTTGTGCGCTTGCCGCACTTCCTCCGAGAACCAGTCATACGAGATGCCCTCGACAGTCATATCCTCCACGCCCAGCACGTCACGCATCCCCCGACGCTGACGGTTATTGAGACACGCCACCGCGACCAGCCCATCCCTCGTCTCGTAGATCCGGTAGTAGTTGTTGCGCCCACGCGGAGCGACGTATTCGTTCCTGAGCTTCGCAGCCTCCTCGTACCGCAGGCCGCCGGCCCGCCGGTCTGCCAGCTCGGCTAGGAATCCCTCTCGCACCGGTCGATCCACTTCATCAACTGAGAGCAAAGGGCGGTACTGAGCCGCCAGTCCGGAAGCGAACAGGCTCGTCTCGATTCGTTTACCTCTCCCCGTGAACGTTCGCTCATACAAGGCCGAAACCACCGCAAAAGCCATAAACATCCCGGTCGTCAGGTCGGCCACCGCCAGCGTCGTAATGAAAGTCGGTATGCCCCGCTCGAGCTTGTTCTCGTACAGGACCATTCCCGTCGCCGCCTGAGAAAGGATGTCGAACCCGGGCCGGCCGGCGTACGGTCCCTTGTGCCCGAACGCCGAGTTCTCGCAGTAGATCAGCTCCCTCTTCGTCTTAGACAGCGTCTCGTAGTCGAGCCCGAGACGCTTCGCCACGCCCGGACGATAAGCAATCGCCACAACGTCGGCCCCCAACGCAAGGCGCTGCGCAATTTCACGCGCTTCGGGCCGCTCCAGATCGAGGGCGATGCTGCGCTTCCCGCGGTTGACGCCGAGAAAGCCGCGGCTCTCGTAAGGAGCGACGGGCGCCGTGTGCCGCCAGGCGTCACCCTCCGGCCGCTCCACCTTGACGATATCCGCCCCCATCTCCGCGAGCAGCATCGTGCAATACGGCCCGGCGATGTATTCCGTGAAGTCGACGACCTTGATTCCCGCCAGCGGCCCGCTCATGCGCGCATCGTATGCGAGGTAAGCTAGCGGGACAAGCGGTAGCGACGGAACAAACGGGACGGGCGGAATGAGACCTACACTCCGGGGGTCAGCCTCCTCCTCGGAAAAGCCGTCGGGCTGAGTCGTTCCTACCGCTTCGACGCCTCGTTCCTTACGGGCCTGAGCAACTCAGGCTGACCGCATCGGACCAACAGCCCGACCCCCACGGAACATGCGTCAGGCGGCAGACACCCGCGCTAGTGAAGGCTCTGCGGGTAGCGCTTCACAAAGTCGAAGATGCGATGGGACCGCGGGTGAACGCGGATCCGCACCTGGCGCTTGATTTTGAGCTGCGACAGGTAGGCGTCCGCGACGGCGCCGAGGTAGCGTCGGGCGATGCCTTCGTACTCCGGGGCGATCCCTTCGATCGGTTCGAGAGACGCATTACCTTCGACCAGCAGCACCTTGTACGGCGGTCGTGCGTCGTCGATCGTCAATGCAACGGCGTTATCGGCCTCGAGTGCTCGCACCTTCGACGCCTTGGGGCCGGTGACCATGACGATATCGCCGTCGAGGAGAGTGAACCAGATCGGGACCACGCGCGGCCGGCCGTCAAGGCCGGAATACGCAAGGCGCGCGAGGTTGGGCCCGTCAAGCAGCGAGGCAGCGACAGGATCATCGAGCGGGAGAGCAGTCACGCCGGCAGGATAGCACACAGCCAAATAAAGAGGCCGGGCCAATGACCCGGCCGATCTTTACCGCTGCATACGCAGGCGGAAGCTGCCCTTAGCTGGACTTGCTGCCGTTGGACTTGCCGGCGGCGGCCTTTACCTTGATCTGCTTCGGGCGGACTTCCTCAGCCTTTGGCAGCGTGACCGTCAGGACGCCGTCCTGAAACTCGGCCTCAGCCTTGGCGTCGTCTACCTCGCTCGGAAGCGCGATCGCCCGCGAGAAAGCGCCATAGCGGATCTCACGCCGGTGGTAGTTCTCGGTGTCGCTCTTCTCCTCAGATTTCGTCTCACCCTTGATGGTGAGAACGCCGTCGCTCACGGAGATATCCACGCCTTCCGGCTGGATACCCGGCAGAGCCGCCTTCACGACTACCTGGCCGTCTGTTTCGGACAAATCAACCGGGAAGGCGAAGGTGCGCTCACCGTTAAGCCAAGCTGTCGGGCCGTAGGACTCGAAAAGACCACGGTCCATCGCGCGGCGAAGACCGCGGAACTCCGAGAACGGATCCCATCTAACTAGAGTCCTCATGGTAAACCTCCTTTTCGTGACTCCTGTCATCAACCCGTATTTTAGGTGGGCAATGTTGTCTTGTCAAGAGTAATGATAGTTATGCTATCAAGTTTAATGTAGGTGACATTTGACTTCTCATACGTAGCGACGTAGAATTTGGCTACGAGGTACCGATGGCAAGAGACTATTACGACGTGCTTGGGCTTAAGCGCGGCGCCTCCCAGAAAGAGATCAAGCAGGCCTATCGCAAGCTGGCGCGCAAGCATCATCCGGACGTAAATCCGGGCGATAAGGGTGCCGAGGAGCGCTTTAAGGAGATCAACAGCGCCTACGAGGTGCTGAGCGACGCGGAGAAGCGCAAGAAATATGACCGCTACGGAGACCGCTGGGAGATGGCGGAGGCGTTCGAAAAAGCGCAGGCCGAGGCGGGCAGCCGCGGCGGTGGCAACTGGCAGACCTACCAGTTCGACGCCAACGACCTGTTCGGCCGCGGCGGCGCAGCGGGCGGCCAGGGGTTCGAGAACCTGTTCGACCTCTTCGGCGGCCGCGGCCGGCGCTCACGTGGGCCCATGCGCGGCCAGAACATCGAGTACGCGACCGAGATTTCTCTCGAGGAGGCGTACGCGGGGACGGCGCGGACGCTGCACCTCCAGAGCGAGGAGATCTGCCCGACCTGCGGA
>VBEJ01000125.1 GCA_005882985.1 Chloroflexota bacterium | reverse complement strand
TATAGTCGGTACGGTCGATTACCGCGTCGAGAAGTTGCGAGAGAGACGCCGTGTGGGAGAGGGCAATGAGTTCGTTTAGGAGGCCGAGGAAGCGCATAAGGGCGCCGACCGTGCGTTTCTGGAAGGGGTGGTCAGCGCGCGGTCGAGAGGGGCGTGGTTGCTCCGATGCTTCGACGGGCTCAGCACGAACGGAGGAGGGGGTAGGACGAGCGGGGTCGAGTGTTTGGTCAGGCCCCGCGGGAAAGTCGAGTCCGTACTCAGGTGAATCGCGCTCAGAGTCAGCGATCATCTGCAGGACGGCGTACGGCGGGACGGTACGCTCGCGGGCGAGGCGGTTGATCTCGGAGAGAGTCTTGTCGCCGATGCCGCGGCCCGGGCGGTTGATGATGCGCATCATCGCGACCGCGTCGAACGGGTTCTGGATGACGCGGAGGTAGGCGAGGAGGTCCTTGACCTCGCGTCGTTCGTAGAAACGCGTGCCGCCCACAAGGCGGTAGGGAATACCTCGCCGGACGAGCGCCTCCTCGACGGGGCGGGACTGCGCGTTGGTGCGGTACATCACGGCGATGTCGTGATGGGCCAGCGATTCATCGGCAGCCAGTCGCTTAATCTCCTCGACGACGAAGAGCGCCTCGTCCTCCTCGTCATAGGACTCGTGGAGGACTACGGGGCCACCGCCCGGGTTTTCCGTCCAGAGGTTCTTCTCCTTGCGCTGCTTGTTGAGGGCGATGACGGAATGCGCCGAATCGAGGATGGTCTGGGTCGAGCGATAGTTCTGGTCGAGGATGACAATCCGGGCGTCGGCGAAGTCGTGCTCGAAGTTGAGGATGTTGCGTATGTCTGCGCTACGCCAGGTATAGATGGACTGGTCGGGGTCGCCGACGACACAGATATTGCGGTGACGAGAGGCCCACTGCTTGGCGAGGACGTACTGCGCGATGTTGGTGTCCTGGAACTCGTCGATATGGACGTACAGGTAGCGGTCGGCGTACTTTTCGAGGACATCCTCGCGCTCGTTGAACAGCTCCACGGTCTTGAGCAGGATGTCGTCGAAGTCGAGCGCCTCGTTCTGCTCGAGCAGGTCCTGGTAGCGGAGGAAGACACGCGAGGTGACCTCCTGGAAGTAGTCCGCGACGATCGCGGCGAACTCGCGCGGGCCCTGGAGCTCGCTTTTCGCGCGTGAGATGGCCGACAATACTGCGCGGGGCGCTATCCGGCGCGGGTCTACTCCCTGGTCCTCGAGAGCGCGTTTGACGGCTGCGAGCTGGTCGGAATCGTCGTATATGGTGAAGTTGCGCGGGACGCCGATCTGTTCGCCGTCGATGCGCAAGATGCGCGAGCAGACGGCATGAAAGGTGCCAAGCGTTATGTCACGCCCGAGATCTTCGCCGACAAGCGTGAAGACGCGGTCTCGCATCTCCCGCGCCGCCTTGTTCGTGAACGTGACCGCGAGAATGCGTCTGGGACGGACGTCTTTCTCCCGCACCAGATATGCGATGCGGTGAGCAATAACCCTAGTCTTGCCGGAGCCTGGACCTGCGAGGATAAGAAGCGGCCCGTCGATCTGCTCGACGGCCTCGCGCTGACGGGGGTTCAGGGCTTCGAGAACGGGACTTTCAGTGGATGTGCCCACGATGGAAATGATACATCTGTTCGGGTACGAGGAGGAAGAAAGAGGAGGAGGTCCGAGTCACGGCAGAGAGGGGAAGGCGGGCGTCGGCGGAAGGGTTGAGATTGCGGGCAACGTTGGGACAGCGGGAAGAGTTGGCGTGGCTGGGAGGGTGGGAAGCGGCAAGGGCGTCGGCGTTGTCACCGGCAGCGTTGGAGGGGCGCTGGGGAGAGGCAGCAGAGGTGAAGGCGTTGGCGTCGGCGTCAGAGCGGCCCCACTGTTTGGGGGTGGCGTAGCACCGCCAGATGTCGCCGGCGTGGGGAGAGTGCTGTGAGGTGGCGACGGGGATGCCGGCCCGCCCGGTGCGCCGGATTCTCCGCCGGCGCGATCACGGTCTCTCCGGATGGCAGCGATGATTTCGGGGGACAGGCGAGGAATCTTCAGTGCTACCTGGTCGGCCGAGTAGTCGACCGGAACGCGCGAGCTGACCCTGGCTTCCAGAACGGCCGAGCCGGATCCGAGGATGGCAAGCGTCGCCGCAATTGTCGCTGCGAGCATGCAGACAGCTACGAGCCCCGCCACAGGAAGAATCTTGCGCAGGATACCCCTGACCCGCGGCATAGCCATCTACCTGGGATCGAGCGCCGTCTCGACGAGGAGCCGCTGCAGCATCGGATCATTTGCGCGCCGCTGCTCCCAGGCCGGAACGACCGCAGCCAACGCGTCGAGCATGCCTATGGATATGACCGCGCCGACATGAGTGCGGAGGAAAGTCAGCGCTTGGTCTGAAGTGAATCCGCCCAGTTGAGGCGCGCCGAGCCGTACGGCGTCATAAAGGTCGGCGGCCTCGACGATTCGCGCGACTATAGTGCCTTCTTCATTGAATGGCGTTGAATAACTCCTCGGTTTTGCAAACCCGGCGACCGGCGGGCGCGTTTCTGCGCTGCCGGATGCCAGCAAGTTGAGATGTGGGTGACGTTCAAGAAGATCTCGCTGTTGAGGCGTGAGCGCTTCTAGCTTGAGGCGCTCGGAGTCCCTGATGCCGATCTTGCTAAGGTCGTGCAAATAGCCGCCCATTTCGAGCTGCGCGATGGTCCGCTCGTCTAGTTGAAGATGCCGACCGAGCATGGCGGCGAGCTGGCCGACACGCACCGAGTGGCCGAGCGTAACCGGGTCCTTGTTGGCTACGGCAGAGGCGAGGGCCCGCAGTGTGCCGACATACTGTCCCTGAAGCGTCTCTGTCATGTGGTCGATCGCAGCACCGAGACGGCCGATTTCGTCGTGGGACTTGATGTTCGCACGGGCCGTGAAGTCCCCAGCAGACACTTGCTCTGCGGCTAACATGAGGCGGTCGACGGGGCGAGTTATGGCGCGCGAGATGTAAAAGCCGATAGCGAGCACTGCCAGCATCGCGATGCCGAAGAGCAACGCCATCTTCCAGCGAGCGGCGTCCTGCGCTTCGACGATGTAATCGCCCGGCAGAGCCACGGAATAGGCGCCGATGCGCGCCCCCTGGATGAGAAGTGGTGCGTAGAGGACGTTGTAGTCGCGCCCCCAGATGGTCTTTTGCTCGCGGTAGGCACCGCCGCTTTCGAAGGCTGAGGAAGCCTCCGGCGGCGGCGTAAGATCGGCGTCTTTCGAGCCAGCGCCACTGGGCTGGACGAAGCTCGTCGCGCTGGGAGCCTGCTGGTCTCCGTAGATCGTCACGTCGGCGAGCGACTCAGCTTTCATCTGCCGGACAAGGGTTTGAAGCGAGGTACCAACAAGGACGAAGCCGATTATGCGTTCACCGGACTGAACCACGCCCGTTGTATAGATCACCCAGTCATCGCCTGTCCAAACAATGGTGGTCGCTTTGCCGCCTGCCCTTGCGCGGCTCGCTATCGCGAGTTGAAGAGGCGACTGCGAGGGCGGCGCGGCGGCGTCGGGAATATCGCTATATTGGAGCTTGTCCGGGGCCGTTAGCTGGATTCCCTTGATACGCTGACCTAACGCGTCCAGCACCTGCAGATACTGCACCTCGTTGTTTGCCGCGGTTCCCTCGATTAGCACGCCAAGCTGCGAGCTATCGCGGGCCTCTATGGCCGGTGGGACGCCTTCGCTATAGGTGATCGCGCGAAGTATTTCGAGGTGCTTCCGTTCGAGACGGGCGAGGGTGTCCGAGGAGACGCGGGCGGATTCGACAAGCTGGTTGTCCGATCGCTCTCGGAGAGAGGTTGTAATCAGGCCGGTAGCGAGGTAGGTGGCGGAGCAGCCGAGAATGAGAGCGAGGAACGCGTAGGGAAGGACGATTTTCCAGCGAAGGTGGCGAGCCGGGAATGCCGCCAGTCTTGCTATTAGGGATGTAATCCTCCGGGACATCCCGGCGAAGTGGCCGGGCAGATGAAATGGAAACGGCGCGCTTCTACGGAATGCTCTTGATCGCATGCTCACTTCCTCTGGTTGATTGGACGTGCGCAGGCGAGCAGCGGTTAGGGTACCAGCGTTAAGTTCCAGATAAGACTGCCGTAAAGGACAGTGAACGGCGGCAGCTAATAAAGCACGCTGGGCATCCAGACGCCGTCCGGCGGTTCATACGGACCGAAGCTCATGAGATTCATCGGTTTGACGGCGCGGGCACCTGTGGCAAGAAATCTTCGATGCAGACTACCTTCGAGCAGCGGACAAAACACGCGGTGGAAGTCCGGGGGCGACTGGCGAGTGGACTCGCCGACGGTCGCGACAGCGTCATCCTCTGTCTCGAATACGCCATGCCCGATCATGCCCATGACGAGGTAGCCGCTGATTCTGCCTTGCCGTTCTCGCACAAACGAGGGAAACAGCGGGAGGGAGCCCTCCACTTCGTTCCGCCGGCTAACTTTGTATATGCGCCTCGAGAGTTCGTCCACCGCGGGCAGATCTTCCCGGGTCATGGGACGGACGCTTGGGTCGGGCTGAGCGGCTGGTTGCGGTTGCAGCAGAATGAGGGGTGAGCGGACGTCAAAGCCCAGAGACGCATAGAGCGAAAGTGAAGTCATGTTGAAGGAGTCCTGCACCAGACGCACCATCCGCGTGTTTGCCTCGCGGGCGTGGTCAAGCACCGCAGTCATCAGCGCCCGCCCAATTCCACGCCCCTGAAGCGGTACCTCGATGGTAATCGGGCCGACGCCGCCCACTTCGTCCGAGGTCATCAGGAAGTTCGACCCGGCGGTCTGTCCGTCAATGCTCGCTTTCACGCCGAACACGTCCTCTCGCTGGATCAACAGACCGATGAACATTCGAGGGAGGGCGACGCTCTCGAAGTCAGGCGGGAAGTGGTGTCTGTCCGAGATGTCTTTGAAGGCTTCGTAGCAGATGCGGCCGAGTTCGGAGGCGTCTTCCGCTGCCGGTGGACGCAGTTCGAGCGACATTAGCGGCTCCTTTCAAGTTGTTCACCCGGTGGTCAGCTTCGTAGTTTAAGCGGGCAGGATGCGCATTGGGGAAGAAGTTGCTGGACTGATACGCGGGTCTTCACGTCTGCTTTGCGGAGCAACTCGATCGTCGCCCAGAGCGAGAGCCCGACGACGTTGCAGTAGCATCCGTCATAGCGCTCAACGGGCCGGAACGCTTCGTCCTGGATGGCATAGGCGCCGGCCTTGTCGAAGGGGTCGCCGCGCGAGATCGAAGCGTCGACTTCGGCGTCGGGGTAATCGCGCATGACGACTCGCGTCACAGGATGACGAACGAGCGCCGAGCGCCCTTCGGCGCGCATTATAGCCACGGCCGAAACGACCTCGTGCGTGCGCCCACGTAGAAATTTCAGCATCCGCTGGGCGTCCCCGGCGTCAGCCGGCTTTCCGAGGACCGACCCATCGACCGCGACGACCGTATCGGCCGCGATTATCACTGAGTCCGGGTCGACCAGCCGGGCCGCCTCTGCCTTGGTGCGGGCGAGTCGGCGCGCGATGATCTCCGGATTTCCACGCGGTGGCGTCCGTTCGTCCAGGTTCACAGGTCTTACCACCAACGGCAGCTTCAGGCGGGCGAGCAGCTCCTGGCGGCGTGGCGAGGCGGAGGCAAGGACCAGTTCAGGCAAACGGCGAGAGATCCACGCGCTTCCCTATGACCGCCTGAGCGTGGCCACGCATTCGATGTGGTACGTCTGCGGGAACATGTCGATCGGTGTGACCTCCTTCAGCTCGTAGCCTCCCTCAGCGAGAATCCTCAAGTCACGGGCGAGCGTTGAGGGGTCACACGAGACGTAGGCGATGCGGCTTGGCGCTATTTTGATAACGGTGTCGAGTGCCTTGGCGTGGCAGCCCTGTCGTGGCGGGTCCAGGATGAGAGCATCGACTTGTTGCGAAATTTGCGGAAGCACGTCTTCGACCTTGTCCTTGTAGTACTGGATGTTGGGCGACGAGGCGATGTTTACCATCGCGTCGTCGACCGCAGCCGCCGACTCTTCAATGGCCACGACCCGGCGGACGAGCGGAGCGAGGATGACGGCGAAGGTCCCGACGCCGGCATAGGCATCGACAAGCGTCTCGTGCTGGGCCAGATCGAGCCGGTCGCGGACAAGTTCCACCAGGCGGTCAGCCTGGAGGGTGTTCGTTTGGAAAAATGACGCGCCGGAGATTCGAAAGCGGCGGCCGAGGATTTCCTCATGGTAGAAGCGCTGCCCGGATTCGATTGATGGATCCACCGCCGTAAGGTCCGGATGCACGAACATCTCAGAGGTGTTCACTCCTACGCGGAATGTTATCTGGTGCATATTTCCGCATTTGCCCTGGAGGAGAGGGAGGGCGTCGTTAACGCGATCATCGGCTATCAGACAGCGGTCGATGCGAAGAAAGCGGTGGCTTCCTCTCTGCACGAAGCCCACTTCGCCCCTCCGTTTGGCCGTGAACCGGAGGTGATTGCGGTAGGCCCATGGATTGTCCGCCGCAAGCATCGGCGCGACGGGCGGGTTCGTAAAACCGCCGATACGCCGGAGCTGCTCGCGCACAATGTGCTCCTTGAAAGCGAGTTGACGGGAATAAGCGATGTGTTGCCACTGACAGCCGCCACATACACCGAAGTACGGACAAAGCGGCTCCACGCGGTCGGGAGACGGCTCAAGGACCTCCACAACTCGCCCCATCGCGACGCCCGCGCGGCTGCGTAGCACCTCGATGGACACAGTCTCACCGGGTATCCCGTATTCGGCGAAAATCGTGCGCGAGCCATCGCGGCCCAGCGCGCCCCCCTCGAAGGCAATATCTTCGAGCCGAACAGTTACTAGCTCGGGCGGGTCGATCCGATCATCTTGCTTCCCGCGTGACATGAGCGGCCTCAAGCAATCAGTATCCGCGAAATGGGAAACGATGCCAACGCCCTGTCCGCTGCGTTATATATACTGACAACGGGGCGGGTCTGGCTCGCCGATGCTATAATGCTAAGGAACTTACTCGTTAGAGCAGAAGGAAAACAAGGCGCATGGGAGACTGGTTAGTCGCTGCTGGCCTGATTGCCGGCACTTGGCTTCTTCTGCTCTGGCTCAGTATCATCGTCTGGGCCTACCGCGACATACGGGACAGGACTCGCGATGTTGGGCTGCAGGTGCTCGCGGTCTTCGTGGTGATGTTGTTCTTTCCCGGCTTCAACATTCCGGGGCTTGCCCTGTATTTGATGATGAGACCAAGAGAGACGCTCGAGGAGGCTTATTCGCGCTCGCTCGAGGAAGAGGCGCTCCTGAGGGAGATCGGTGATGAAGGTCTGTGTCCCTCTTGCCGGCGGTTCGTAGAACGCTCGTGGCGCATCTGTCCTTTCTGCCAGACGCAACTGAAGGACATCTGCGCCGAGTGTGAGCAGCTGCTCAGCTTTAACTGGGTTGTGTGCCCTTACTGCACCGCCGAGCGGAAGGGCGCCGCGCGGCGAATGGACCCGATGCCACCGCCGGCGGTGGCAACGGCCTCGAGGCAGAAGGCGGCACGCGCGGCGGCCGTTGGGGAGGACGCGTCCAAGGAAGAGGAACCCCCGCCGAGGCCGCGCTCGCGTGACGTCGTACCCGGGTCGTAGCCTGATCACCTAGCCAAACAGCGGCGCCAGGTCCCAGTCCGCCATAAGTTCCGTAATCCGCTTGATTTTTTCGTCGCCTCCCGCGAAGGTCGCCGAGCCGAAAATCGCCTCAATTCGCTCCACCGCCGTTATGGTATCCAGCCCAGTACGCAAGAGTGGAATCTGGTCTTCCTCTGCGCGTTCCAGGACGTACGAGAGGATGGGCAGCCCGCCGGTGAGGATGAGGCAGCCGGCGCTCGCGTTCAAAGCCGCGAGCTGAAGGTCAGGCTTGTCGCTCCTGACAATGACAGCAGACGCACCGTAACCCGCGAAATAGCCTTGACCTGGGTCGGCGCTGATCGGCGCGATGACCGGGCGATCCAGCGGGCGCAGTCCACCGCTGTCGAAATGCTCGGTCTGCGCCGACAGTGCCTCTACGACGTCTCGCAGGACAGGCGTCGCCAGCAATCTGTCTTCTGGCAACGTGGCGAGGAGATCGACGCCGGCTGCCTTTGCCTCGGCGATCAGCGAGTCAGCACGCCTTGCAGGCATTTTGTTGATGACAGCACCTCGAAGGCGGTCGCCTGCTTGACGGCAGTAATCGGCGAGAACGTTCATTGGAGTCAATGCGCTGGTGATGATGAGGGCCCGAGCGTCAGGAAACTCTGCCAGTGATGAAGCTGCGTCCCCGGCGGGGGCTTCGATGAGCTCGACTTCAGCCGCCGCTTGATCCTGCGAGGCCCCTTTCAGCGCGCTGAACAGCGCGGCATCGTTCTCGGCGTGGTCGTCGCCCGGCATTCTCCGGACGGATACGGTCTTGCCTTCTGTGGAGAATCTTTGTGCGAGGCCGGCCGCTACGGTGGTCTTGCCGGCGAGCGGCTCCGGTGATAAGAGGATGAGGCCGGGCATTTTCGCGTGAATTGTAGCATGGCGTCAAGAAGCCGACAGGTAGCCGGTGGTCATTTCAGGGTCTGATCCAGCGGGATGTACTCGAGTCCTTGCGCTTTCGCGACGGCTTCTGCGACGAGCTTGCCGTCGATGGTGCTCGCACCGGCGGCGAGGGCAGCATCCTCGCGTAGTGCGGCGAGGCCGCGGTCCGCCAGCTTAAGAACGTATGTCAGCGTCGCCGAAGTCAGCGCCTCCGTAGAAGTGCGGGGCACTGCGCCCGGCATGTTGGGAACGCAGTAGTGGAGCACTCCCTCCTCGACGTAGATCGGGTCGTTGTGGGTCGTCGGGCGAGAAGTCTCGCAGATGCCTCCCTGGTCGATGCAGACATCGACGATGACAGCGCCGGCGCCCATCGAGCGCACCATCGCTCGTGTAACGAGCTTCGGGGCGATGCCGCCGGGCACGAGCACCGCGCCGATCAGGACATCTGCATCACCCAACTCTTCCTCGAGGACCGCCGGGCTGGTGACACGTGTGGCGATGCGCTCGCGAAACTGCGATTCGAGGCCGGCCAGGCGCTGTAGGTCAGTGGATGTGACCGTGACACGGGCGCCGAGGGCAAGGAGTACACGCGTGGCCGCCGTCCCGACATTGCCGCTGCCGACGACAAGCGCTCGTGCCGGCGAGGAGCCGGCGATGCCACCCAGCAATTTCCCGCGCCCGGGACCGGGCTTCTTGAGGAACTGGGCGGCGATTTCCGCTGCCATACGGCCCGCCACCTGGCTCATCGGCACCAGGAGGGTAAGGGAACCATCCGGCCGGCGAACGGTCTCATAAGCGATCGAGTTCGTTTTGGACTCGAGAAGCGCCCGCGTAAGCTCGGGCAGTGGGGCCAGATGGAGATAGGTGAAGAGGATCAGGCCCGGCCGCAGCAAAGCGAACTCGGACTGCAGCGGCTCCTTGACCTTGACTAACAGGTCGACCGCCGATGCGACTGCTTCCGCCGACGGGCAAGTAGCGGCTCCCGCCTGTTCGTATTGCTCATCGTTGAACCCAGACCCTTCGCCCGCGCCACGTTCGACGAACACCTGGTGGCCGGCCTGCGCCAACGCCTTGACTCCGGAGGGCGTCAGACCGACGCGGTATTCCTCGATCTTCGTTTCCCTTATCGTGCCGACCTTCATCCCGCCTCCGAGCCGCGCGCGGCGGCCTGCTAAAATTCTAGCAGGGAGCGTTTGTCCTTCAGCCGCAGAGTTCTCGGGTATCGCCTGCTAGAATGGGCTGACGTGCCGGGGTAGCTCAGGGGTAGAGCACGCGGCTGAAAACCGCGGTGTCGGCAGTTCGATTCTGCCCCCCGGCACCACTTTCTCACTCACGGTTCGGGCATCTCCGGTTGGATCCGATCGGTCCGCCGCCTACCACAAATCAGCCGCGAATTCGTTTCCGCGTGTAACAAACGCCTCCGAAAAGCGACTGTACTTAACAGAACCGATGATCGGAGGGTGAACTTATGCTTAAGAGATTCGGCTTTCTGCCGCTTGCAGTAACCGGAGTTGCACTGCTTATCGGCGGACTGAGCGCGCTGGCAGGAGCGGGCGGCTCGGGCCCCAGCATACTTGCCCAGGATGAGGAGTGCGGAACGACGACTCCTACGGCGACGCCTGAGCAACAGATTGCGACGCCGTCACCCACGGGAACCCCCGAGTTCACGGCAACGGCTACGCCGGCTTTCACTGCTACGGCCACGCCTACGGGTGAGGAAGAGGAAGACGAAGACAACGAGCAGGACGAGGACAACGGGGACTGCAAGAGTCCAACACCGACGCCTACGCTCGGGGCGGTCGAGACCCCCACCCCTACGGCTACCGCTTCACCGACACCGAGTGGAACCCCAACGGCCGCGCCGACGCCTACTCCCACGCCCGCTTCCGCCACCTCCACGCCGTCAGCGTGCGCGAATGAGGACGATGGTGACGACGACGAGGACAAGGATGACGACGAAAACGATTGCGAAGAGGCCGATGAGGGCGACCAGGGCGCGGACAGCGATGATCAGGACGGCCAGAGCAACCGCGAACAAAGCGATCGCGAGCACGAGAGTGACCGCGGCGGCGAGCGCGATCGCGGGCATGACGACTAGATAACGGTGTAACGGGTCTATCGCCTGATTTGTTGAACTATCGCGAAGGGGTTTAGAGGCCGGGTGCGGCCGGCCTTTCGCGCACTCGCCGGACCAGCCGCTGGCTGAGCGCGCAACCCTTCCGCTCTTGCGTAGATAACCGTCCTCGTCGGGGCGCGCCTCGGGTTGAACGAGGCTCACGCTCAACGTCCGCGCCCCCACCCGCGCTTCATTTCCATATCAACCAAGCGTCGGTGCCTCGCATTCAACGTCGGCGAGGGAGAATCCAGTGGGACTGGGCTGCTAGAATTGGTCGAGATTCAGGAGCCCAGTGGTATGCGGTGTATTGGAAGATTCTCTCTCTCGTCGCCCTAATCGCGTTCGCGGGGGCCGTGTACTGGGCCGTCTCGCCCGTTTTCCGCAGCCAGAGTGCTGATCGCGAAGACAGACAGAGTGTCTCTGTGACACCTGCTGGGACGCCCGGGCCTAACGACCCGGTACTCGTCGGCGCGGGCGATATTTCCTCCTGCGCCCAGGAGAACGACTCGCTGACGGCGGACCTCCTGGACAAAGTGGTCGCAAGCGCCACCGGAGAGGTGGCTGTCTTCACAGTGGGAGACAACGCCTACGAAAACGGGACGATAGAAGAGTACCAGCAGTGTTATGAGCCGACGTGGGGACGCCAGAAGGCAAGAACGCGCCCAGTCCCTGGAAATCACGAATATGCGAGCGCGAACGCAGACGGGTACTTCGAATACTACGGCGCCATTGCCGGTGATCCAGCGCAGGGCTATTACAGCTACGATCTCGGTGGTTGGCACATCATCGTTCTCAACACGAACGATCATTGCCAAAGAGTTGCTTGCTCTGACGCATCGCCCCAGGCGAAATGGCTCCGCTCGGACCTGGAGGCGCATCCCGTGTTCTGCACGCTGGCGATCTGGCACGATCCGCTCTTCAGCTCAGGGCGGGTGCACGGGAGTTCTCAATTCGTGAAACCGCTCTGGACTTTGCTCTATGCAGCGGGCGCGGACGTTGTCGTGAACGCGCACGAACACAACTACGAGCGCTTTGCGCCTCAGACGCCCGACGGAGCGATGGACGCGGAGTACGGCATCCGCGAGTTCGTCGTCGGGACAGGGGGCGAGAGCCACTATCGCGAGTCAGACGAGCGGTTGCCCAATAGTGAAGCGGCGAACGATGACACTTTTGGAGTACTGAGGCTGACGCTGCATCCCTCTGGTTACGATTGGGCGTTCATGCCGGAGGAGCGCCACGGGACGTTCAGCGACGCCGGGAACGGGCAGTGCCATGGGCCTCCTCCTTAATAGCGCCTGCTGGTGAGCCAGCCCTTGTACGGCGTTTTTAGGATAAACCGCACAGCGATCCGCCAGCGGGACCCGCTTGTCGAACCTCGTACCGCCTTATCGAAGCCCGGAATCAGCGTGTTATACTTTGCGCGAAAAATTCTTCTGGGGGTGGGCTTTGTTTAGGTTCTATGACGATCCGTTTCGATATTTTCCTCAGATGGCGTCAGTGATGGGTATATTCGCCGGGGGCATCGTCGGAGCGGGCGCAGCGATCGAAACGGGCGACTTGTTCCGTTATTTCGGGACCGCGGTATTTCTCGTGATCACAGCACCGCTATTCGTCTGGAAGTTCGTGTTAGCGAAGAGATCGACCAGGTAAGGTAAGCTCATGCCGGGTCCGCTAGAAGGCGTCAAGGTCGTCGAGCTGGGCCTCTGGGTGGCCGGGCCGTCCGCCGCGGCGATGCTCGGCGACTGGGGCGCAAGCGTCATCAAGCTCGAGCCACCGAGGGGCGACCCGTTTCGTGGCCTTTTCGCCTCGCTCATGGGCTCCCCCGCATCGCTCAACCCGCCGTTTGAACTCGACAATCGGGGCAAACGGAGCGTCGCCCTTGATCTCGAGAAAGAAGAGGCGCGTGAGATCGCCTTCCGGCTGATCGCCGACGCCGATGTTTTCGTCACTAACATGAGGCCGCGCGTC
Source organism: Chloroflexota bacterium (assembly GCA_005882985.1). Taxonomy (GTDB): domain Bacteria; phylum Chloroflexota; class Dehalococcoidia; order SM23-28-2; family RBG-16-64-32; genus CF-163. Next base: position 6,671 of record VBEJ01000125.1, on the reverse strand, counting down.
CTCCAGGACTTCGGTCTCGATTATCACAGCCTGCACGAGCGGTTCCCGCGTCTCGTTTACGGGCAAGTGACCGGCTACGGGCCGGATACAGAGGCACGCGACACGGCGGCGTATGACATTGGCGCGTTCTGGTCGCAGGCCGGCGTGGGCATGTCATTGACCGCGCCGGGCGCGGACATCCCGCAGCAGCGCGGCGGCATGGGCGATCACATGACCGGCCAGATGACGGCGGGCGCGATCTGCGCGGCGTTGTATTCCCGTGAGCGGATTGGACAGGGCCAGCGCGTATCTGTGCCGCTCGTCCGCGTCGGCGTGTATATGGTCGGCTGGGATGCCATGCTAGCGCTACGCCTTGAGGTCCCGGTGCTCCCCTACGATCGTTACCACGCGGTCAATCCCATTATCGATTGCTACAAGTCCGGCGATGGCCGCTGGTTCTGGCTGTTGCTCCTCCAGGCGGACCGCCATTGGGGCGATCTCTGCCGTGCAATCGGCCGCGAGGACCTGATGCAGGACGAGCGCTTCAAGAACATCGAAGTAAGGCGCATAAACGCACCGGCGCTCGTGGAGGAGCTTGACAAGGTGTTCGCGACAAGGACGATGGCGGAGTGGGCCGAGGCGTTCGCGGCGAGCGATGTCTGGTGGGCGCCCGTCAACTCTGTGAATGAGGTCGTGCATGACCCGATAGTACATGCCGCGGGGGCTTTTGTAGACGTGCCAGGCCCCGATGGCGGCGTCCAAAAGGCGGTGGCGACTCCGGCAGACTTCTCAGGTACGCCTTGGCAGCCGCGTAGCGTGCCGCCCGAGCTCGGACAGCATACCGAGGAAGTGTTGCTGGAACTGGGCTACGACTGGGACGGGATTGTCGCCTTAAAGGAGAACGGCGCCATTCCCTAGGAGCTGCACGACGGTCATCGCCGGCCGAAGCGGGCAAGCTCGCGGTTCAAGTCCAAAGGCATCACGAGCGCGCGGCGTTCGTATTCGCCCCATTCGTCACGCGGGACAAGCCACATCACCTCGAACTCGATGCCGTCCGGGTCCTGGCCGTAGAGCGACTTCGTGGCGCCGTGGTCGCTCATGCCGGTGAGCGCGTTGAGTTCTGTCAAAGTGGAAGCGGCGGCAGCCAGGTCTTCGATGGAAGGCACCTCCCAGGCGAGGTGGTAGAGGCCGACAGCGCCGCGCGCGGGTTGGGAGGCGGCGGGACCGACGCCGAATAACGCCAGGTCGTGGTGGTTGCTGGAGCCGGCCGCGCGGAAGAACGCCATCGGCCCCTCGCGCCCAATCTCCTCGAAGCCAAACGCGCGCGTATAGAAGTCAGCCGAGCGTTCGATATCACTGACATAGAGCACGGCGTGATTCAGGCGCGTGACGGGGACCGTGGGCATGCCGTCTCTATTCTAGCGCGGCCTGCGGGGCGGGTACGCAGGCCCGCCCCCTGCCGACGGGCAGGTCATTCGTAGCGCAGCGCCTCCGCCGTCGGAATGCTGGCGGCCTGGCGCGCCGGAATGAAGGTCATCAGCAGCGAGGCGACGTAGGTAAAGACCCCGAAGAAGATGATCTGGAGCCAGGGTATGGCGTAGCCGTTCTTGTTAGTCGGAAAGTCGGGAGCCGAAAGCAAGAAGTACGACAGCCAGATCGCGAGCACCATGCCAGAGAAGATGGCGAGCAATGTGACGAAGGAAGACTCCAGGAGGAAGCTCAGGGCCACCGTGCTGCGCTTGTAGCCGATCGCGCGCAACATACCGATCTGCTGGCGTCGTTCCACTACCATTCGGAAGGCGATTACGCCTACGGCAGCGATGCCAACAAGAAGCCCGAGACTCATGAATCCCTGCATCAAGTAGAAGAAGTTGCGAGAGAGAGCCTGGTCCTCGTCCACCTTGGCTTTGATCGATTCGGCCTGAACTCCGGCGGTAAGGAGTGTCGATTCGATGTCTTTGGCGACGTCTTTCGATTTGCTCTGGTCCTTTAGGCCGACGAAGTGGTTGGAAAGCTCTGGCTCGCCAAAGACCTCCCGAAAGGCGGAATCCGGGACGTAGAGTCCGGCAAATGTTGTGCTGGCGCCGAGGCTGGTGACGCCGATGACCTGGACTTGCTTGCTCTTGCGTGACAGCGGATCGCGGACCTGGAGGGTGATCGGGGCGAACGTCTTGTCGTTTTCGTCGATACCGGTAACCTTGAAATCGTACGGCGAGTCGCCGAACCCGCCCCGGCGGACCGCGAACGAGTCGATGACGGCGACATCCTTGCCGGCAAGAAGATCCTGCCACACGGCCTGATCAGTCTCGTAACCGCGCGCGCGGTGATCGAGCGGGATCGAGCTGTTTTCGAGAAAGCCCTTGTCGGCGCCGACCACAGGGTAGTCTTCGAATTTGGCGTTCGGATCCTGGCGGACCTCGGTCGAGGACGCGCCTCCGCCCAGGCTGACGCGGCCCTCCGTACGGAATTGGTCTGGAGCGGAGGAACCGGCGCCGCGCAGAGCGCCGTCCAGGTCAGCGATATGGTTGTTGGCATTCTCCTCGATTTTCACGTCCCACCCGCCGCGCGATTCGGCGGAAAGGAAGAGGCGGTCGAAGTTGAAGTTCATGGTCGACATCATCGTCAGCGAGAAGACGACAAGCGAAATCATTGCGAGAGTCATGCCGGTGCGGAAGCGATTCTCAAGCGGATAAGCGACGGCCGTCTTGACTGCTGGAAGAATCGTCCCGAAGGCGCCGCCGATGCGCGTGACAAGCGCGAGAATGACGTCCGAGTTGTAGATCAGGACGTAAGTGGCGGCCGTCACCATCGCGACGCCGCTCAAGAAGAACATCTCGATGTCGCCATTGAGCGTCCCGAAGACGAAGTCGAGGCGCCCGCCCGCGGTCAGTCCCCAAAGGATGATGAGGAATACGCCGACGGCCGTGTACACGGGCCGGTCCGGAAACTTAAGCAGAGTCAACAGCCGCGCCAGGCCCGCCCCTATAAGCGAGAAGCCAAGCGCAAACGGGAATGCCTTGTCGGATGAGAGGCCCAACAAAAAGAACAGCGTACCGAACAGCAGGCCAAAGCCGGAAAGTATCCACGCGGAGGGCAGACCGAGGCCGTTGCGAAGCAGGAACCACAGTCCAAGCGGAGGAAAGATCATCGCCGGGATCGCGATGACGACCCACCACCAGCGGATGCGGCGCCGGTGTTCCGGCCGCTTATCCTCGGCGGTCCCGCGAATGGCGGCCACGATATTGAGGTTCGAGATACGGAACGACGCGAAGGTGACGGTGACAAAGGTCAGCACGACGCCGAGGCTGTATGCGATGAGAAGAGACCTGGCGGTGACGTGCGGTTCGATCGTAACACCGAACTCGCTGGAGGCGAAGATTGAGCTCATTATGTAAGCCATTCCGAAAGAGACAAGGATGCCCAGGCCCGCGCCGACCATCGCCGAGAGGATGTTGTACGCCGTCCCTTCCGAAAGGAACATCTGGACCAAGTGCCCGCGCTTCATCCCGACCGCGCGCGCCATCCCCATCTCCGACTTTCGCTCGGCGGCGAGCATTACGAAGATCATGATGATCAGAAGCACGCCGGCGCCGATCGAGAACAGGCCGAGGATCATGAAGAACGTGGCCATGAAATTTCCGACTTGTTCTGCCGTGCGGATCCCGTCGTCTTTGGAGTCTCCAAGGCCCAGGCGCAGGTTATTGTTCTGAATTATGCCGCGAAGGTCGCTCTCGACAGAGTCCGTGAGCGCAACGCTGTCACGAACACCGCCGCGGTTCGAGATCGCGATAAAGCTGACGCGCTCATGGCCGAACAGCTTCTGCAGGGTGTCCAGCCGGGTGACGATCCCCTCCTTGTGTTCGTCGTTCGCAACCCCAGTCAATACGCGGTCCTTCACGATGTCTAGGATCTTGAACTCGTGCGGTTCGTTGTTCACCCAGAACCGCACGGTGTCGCCGAGCTTGGTCCCCAGTTTATCGGTGGCCCTTTCGTTCATGTACGCTTCGTCTGGCGCGAGGGAAGCGACATCGAGGACGCGGCCATCCTCTGCCGATATGACGTCCGGGAAGCCGTCGAGCGCGCTGGTGTCCAGACCGGTCAGCTCGACATGTGGTTCGCTCAAGCGGCTGGTCGGGTTGAGGACCGGCGCTGGCTCGAAGAGTACGCCCATCGAGCCGTCGATGCTCGGGTTATTTGCAGTCTTGATCGCTTGTTGGAACTCACGGTACTGGTCGCCCTCAACGTCGAGCCCGCTATCGCCGAGAGAAGAGGCATCTTTTTGGAGGCAGACCGCGAGGACTGTCAGGAGTACGACCATGATCGTCGTCATAGATAGTCCGAAGAACCCGTTCACGAGAGTCCCTCTCTAGACCGCTTCGGTCTCGGCCTGCGCGACCGGCGACCAGATTCCGGCCTTCGCGTCGACGATCTTCTGGTCACTGATGATCTGGCCGTCCTGCATGCGAATGATGCGCCGCGTTCTCTGCGCGATGTCCTGGTCATGCGTGACCAGTACGAATGTCTGTGCATGCTCCTCATTCAGGTCGACCAGCAGGTCCATGATCTCCGTCGCGTTGGTGCTGTCGAGATCTCCCGTCGGTTCGTCGCCCCACACGATTGCCGGCTCATTTACAAGCGCACGGGCTATCGTCACGCGTTGGCGCTGGCCGCCCGACAGTTCGGCGGGCTTGTGCGTTGCCCACGGGACTAGATGGACGATGTCGAGGGCATCCATCGCCTTACGCCGGGCCTCTTTGGAGGAGATGCCTGAGACAAGCAGGGGAAGCTCCACATTCTCGACAGCGGAGAGTACCGGGAGAAGGTTATAGAACTGAAAGACGAAGCCCATCCTGCGGGCGCGGTGCTCGGTCTTCTTGTCGTCTGACATCGTGCTCAAGTCCACGCCTTCGACTGAGATGCGGCCGGTGTCGATCACGTCCAGTCCGGAGAGACAGTTCAAGAGTGTGGTCTTGCCACAGCCGGATGGCCCCATGATGGCGACCATCTCGCCGCGGTTGATCGTAAGCTTCACCCCCCGCAGAGCCTGGACCTGGACGCGGCCGGTATCGTAAGTCTTGACGACATCGACGGCTTCGATGATGGCCTCAGGGCTGGTCGGACGCACGGCGTCCACGATAGCAGCAGCGTTTGGGCCGGCGATAGTCATGGCGGCTCCCTCCGAATAACGGCTTCAACAGCGAGATTAGTACCGATGTTCTTGGGCCGACTGTGACCGGAGTCACAGAGGGAAATACGCTGTCGTCTATGAGAACGATTTCACTGCCCCAAATTCCGCTTCATCTTGAAACCTCCTTCCAGTGGGGCGTTGACTCCGTGATTTATTTGTATATATCATCTAATTAAAGTGATGTCAAGACGATGAGCCCTCGACCATACAACCTCGCAAAACGGCGTGCCGCCGCGGCGCAGACCAGGGCACGTGTCCTGGAAGCCGCTCGCGAGTTGATAATGGCGAGCTCTGTGCCGCCCAGCATCGATGCCGTGGCAGCGCAGGCCGGCGTGGCGCGCATGACCGTGTACTACCAGTTCGCGTCTAAAGTCGGCCTTCTCGAAGCGCTTTTCGACCAACTCGGCGGCCGACACTTTCAGACCGAGTTGCCGCGGGTCATGTCACAGGACGAGCCACTCGAGGCGCTGGGGGACCTCATACAAGTCTTTCTCACGTTCTGGTCATCCGAGCGGCTAGTGACCCGGAGGATACGCGGTATGGCTGCGCTCGATTCCGATTTCGAGGAGAGCCTGCGAGGCCGCGACGAACGCCGAAGGCTTCTCCTCCGCACGGTCCTGGCGCGAGTAGCGCAAAAGTACGGCAAGCCGTCTGATGAGACGTTCGATCAGAGCGTGGACTTGCTTTACGGCCTCACTAGCTTCGCAATGTTCGATTCGATGGCTGGCGATGATGGTAAGGCGGAAGAAGTGACTCCGCTCGTGCAGCGGTTAGCGCGATTAGCAATCGACTTGGGCGAGACGCTCTCAGACGGCGATTGAGCGCGGCGTAGGCAGACTCATTCCATCTGCGGAGCGCATTTCGCGTCCCAAAACCAATCCGAAGTGGGTGACCAGATGGTCGGTCACTTCGGTAAGCGGAGGTGCTTGCTCGAGCACCTCCTTCATCGAGGTGACGCCGCGGTCCACTATGCCGCAGGGCACGATACGCTCGAACCAAGCGAGGTCTACGTCGACATTGAGCGCGAGACCGTGCGTCGTCACCCAGGCGCCGCTCGCGCCGACGGGGCGGCTGACGCGAACGCCTATCGCCGCAATCTTGTCGCTCCCCACCCAGACGCCGGTCAGGCCGCACTCCAATCCACTCTCGATGCGGAAGTCTCGCAAAGTACGAAGAATTACTTCCTCGAGATTGCGGACGTAATCGACGACCCCAAGGCGCGCCGCCCTTAGATCGATGATCGGGTAGGCGACGAGCTGGCCAAGGCCGTGGAACGTTATGTCGCCTCCCCTGTCGGAGACTACGAGCGGCGCGCCGAGCATTTCGGCCGGGAAGCGAAGGTTCGAATCGGCGTTGCGCTTGCCGGTCGTATAGACGGGCGTGTGCTGGAGCAGAAGGAGCGTGTCTGATATTTCGCCGGCAGCACGGCGCCCGGCAAGCTCGCGCTGGAGCGCCCAGGCTTTCTCGTAGTCGACTAGGCCAAGCTGATGGACTTCGCAGATGA
>VBEJ01000050.1 GCA_005882985.1 Chloroflexota bacterium | reverse complement strand
AAGGATGCCGCGGATTCGAGTACAGCTCCGCCGCGCTCGCGGACTCTATCACCTTGCCCGCGTACATGACGAATACGCGGTCTGCATAGCGGGCGACAACACCAAGGTTGTGGGTAATCACGATAACCGCGGTGCCGAGTTCCTTGGTGAGCCGCGTGAGCAGCTCGAGGATCTGGGCCTGGATCGTCACGTCGAGAGCTGTTGTTGGCTCGTCTGCCAGCAGCAGCTTCGGGTTGCAGGAGAGCGCCATCGCGATCATCACGCGCTGCCGCATGCCGCCTGAAAACTGATGAGGGTAATCGTGGATGCGACCCTTCGCCTCAGGGATCCCCACCATCTCGAGCAGCTCGATCGCGCGCTGTGTCGCTGCCCTGCGGTCCATCTTCAAGTGCAGTTCGAGGGTTTCCGTGAGCTGGCGGCCGATGGTCAGCACAGGGTTGAGGGAAGTCATTGGCTCCTGGAAGATCATGCCGATCTTGTTGCCGCGTATGTGGCGGACCTCCTCCTCGTCCATCTTGGTAATGTCTTCGCCCTCGAAGAGGATTTCGCCGGAGACGATCTTTCCCGGCGGGTTCGGGATCAAGCGCAGAATCGAGAGCGCGCTCACGGTCTTGCCGCAGCCGCTCTCGCCCACCAACCCGACGATCTCGCCCGCTTGGATGTCATAGCTAACGCCCGCGACCGCCTGGACGACCCCCTCTTCCGTGTAGAAGTTGGTCTTCAGGTCCTTTACTTGCAGAAGTGGTTCCGCCAACAGGCCCTCCTCTACGCGCGCCGCCCGGACGCGTCAGTTCGCTCAATGGTGGGGAAGAGGGGACTCGAACCCCTACGCCTATCGGCACGTGATCCTAAATCACGCTCGTCTACCAGTTCCGACACTTCCCCTCCTGGTGGGCCACCCAGGACTCGAACCTGGAACCTAGCGATTAAGAGTCGCTTGCTCTGCCAAATTGAGCTAGTGGCCCATGGATTAGCGGCTCATTTGGTCAGGTTCGCGAAGTATATCACGGCGCAAATTGGCGAGGCAACTTGAGCGCGCAATGCACGTACCGTCCTGCAGCAATCTACATTTTCGCCCAGATTAGGGGTAGCTGGCAAGCGGTGAGATGTGTCGAGTGACACGGACAGAGCCCTTCGACGGACGCTCCTGGCGTCGCTGCTCAGGGCGAACGGCGCGGTTGTTGACTGCCTTCGGGCCGGTTGCTAGCATGAGCGGTGCGGGCGATTAGCTCAGTTGGTTAGAGCGCAGCGTTGACATCGCTGAGGTCGCAGGTTCAAATCCTGCATCGCCCACCACCGCAAAAGGCGAAGACCGGGACAAGCAGCCGCGGCACGGCCACAGAGAGGCAAGCGTTCTCTGAGAGCGAGCCGTCCCTCTGCCGCAGCGAGCACCACCCGCGAGCCGGCCGTTGAAAGCCAGTAGGCGGCCCCGGAGGCACCCGTTAGCGGCCAAATGAGGTCGCCTCAGGCGACAAAGCTGGGTGGAACCACGGATTGCCCTCCGTCCCACGGGACGGGGGGCGTTTGATTTTGGAGAAGGAGCATGGAGCAAGGAACCAAGCGAGAAGGGGCTACCAGCCCACCCGCGCAGCCGGAAAGCTTCGGTATGTTCGTGCTGCGGCTATGGATGTGGGCCGTACCGGTGGTGATGTTCGCCGCGTCGGTCGTCTTCGGAGCGGTCGCCGTGTCGGACAACGACTGGGGCCTTGTCGCCGTAATGGCTGTGATGGGGCTGACCGCGATAGCGCTGTTCGTGTTCCACTGGTGGGTGCTTTATCGTTTTGGGGGAAGGAAGTAGCGAAGGAACAAGCGATGCAAGAACTGGACCAGATGACGAAGGAAGAGCGCCTCGAGCGCATGCGGCACTCCGCCGCGCACATCATGGCGGAGGCGGTCTGCGAGATGTTCCCGGACGCCCGTCTCGGCATCGGACCGCCGATCGATACCGGCTTCTATTACGACTTCGAGCTGCCGCGCACGCTGACGCTGGAGGACCTGCCGGTCATCGAAGAGAAAATGCGCGAGCGGATTGAATCCAACGTTCCCTTCGAGCCATCACAAATCGGGAGAGACGAGGCGCGTGAGCGCTTCCACGACCAGCCCTACAAACTCGACCTGATCGAGGGCATATCGGACCCGACGGTTGGCCTCTACCAGCAGGGCGAATTCGTCGACCTGTGCCAGGGGCCGCACGTCGAACGGACCGGTCAGATCCGGGACTTCAAGCTCATGAGCGTCGCAGGAGCCTACTGGCGGGGCGATGAGCACAACCCGATGCTCCAGCGGGTATACGGAGCGCTCTTCGACTCCAAGGAAGAGCTCGAACACTACCTCGAGCGTATCGAAGAGGCCCACCGCCGAGACCACCGGCGTCTGGGCCGCGAGCTAGACCTTTTCTCTTTCCATGAGGAGTTCGGCCCGGGACTCGTCTACTGGCACCCGAAGGGCGGGCGCGTACGGACTCTGATCGAGGACTTCTGGCGAGAGGAACACCTGCGGGGAGGCTACGACATCGTCTATTCACCCCACATCGGCAAGTCGACACTGTGGGAGACCAGCGGCCACCTGGACTTCTACAGCGAAAACATGTACTCGCCTATGGACATCGACGGCCAAGACTACTACGTGAAGCCGATGAATTGCCCGTTTCACATTCAGATATACAAGAACTCGTTGAAGAGTTACCGGGAACTGCCGATCCGGCTGGCTGAGCTCGGGACGGTCTACCGGTACGAGCGCTCGGGCGTGCTCCATGGGCTCCTTCGCGTGCGCGGCTTCACGCAGGACGACGCCCACATCTTCTGCCGCCCGGACCAGGTCAAACAGGAGATCGAGCGCTGCGTTGAGTTCATGCGCTTCTATCTTGGCGCCTTTGGCTTCGAGAAGTTTCACGTCTACCTCTCAACGCGCGACACTTCGGGCAAATATGCGGGCTCGTTGGAAGACTGGGGGATGGCGACGAACGTCCTGCGCGACGTCATCAACGAGCAGGGCTTGCCACACGACGTCGATGAAGGAGGAGCCGTCTTTTACGGGCCTAAGATCGACGTGAAGATGGTCGACACGCTCGGCCGGGAGTGGCAGTGCACGACGATTCAGTTTGACTTCAACCTTCCGGAACGCTTCGACGTGACGTACATCGGCGAGGACGGGCGCGAACGCCGCCCATACATGGTGCACCGCGCGCTGCTGGGCTCAATGGAACGCTTCTTCGGCGTGCTGCTCGAGCACTACGCCGGGGCGTTCCCGCTGTGGCTGGCGCCGGTGCAGGCGATTGTCATACCGATCGCTGACAGACACATCGACTACGCAGAGAAAGTCGCCGCCGAGCTTCGGTCAGCCGACCTCCGCGTCGACATCGACGCTCGGAGCGAGCGAATGCAGGCGAAGATCCGCGACGCTCAACTGCAAAAGGTGCCCTACATGCTCGTCGTCGGTGACCGCGAAGCCGAGGCCAACGCCGCCGCCATCCGGTTGCGCAGCGGCGAGGACTTGAAGGCGCGGCCCATCACGGAGATCATCGCGCGGATGAAGGAAGAAGTGAGCCAACGAGTCTAGCGCAAGACGAGCGTTCGCTTGTGGATGCGGGACTGTGCAGCACCTGCGAACATTCGCGGGTTGTCCAGAGCTCGAGGGGGAGCCGCTTCTACCTCTGCCGCCTGTCGGAGACGGACGCGAGGTTCGCCAAGTACCCTCGTCTGCCGGTGCTGAAATGCGACGGATACGACGCCACGCCCGACGGGAAAGAGGGCGGCAACAATCAGCCGAATGACGGCGTCTCCTTTCATTGATGAGGTATAAGCCTTGTGCTAATATGTCGCTAATTGTGGCGCAAGCGTTAACCGAGAGGGCCTGACTTATTCTCCGAGAGCTCCGGATTAATGAACGGATCCGAACGAGAGAGGTCCGTCTCATAGGCGCAAACGGGGAGAATGTAGGAGTAATTCCTTTTCCGGACGCGATGACGCGTGCCCGCGAAGCCGGCCTCGACCTCGTCGAGGTCGACGCGAACGGCAATCCCCCGGTCTGTAGACTGCTCGACTACGGAAAGTGGAAATACGAGCAAGCCAAGAAGGAGAGGGACGCGCGCAAGCACCAACGCGGCACGATGGTGCACGAAGTGCGCCTGCGCCCGCGTACCGGACAGCACGATATCGACTTGAAGGTGCGCACCGTTGAGCGCCTCCTCGCCGAAGGCGATAAGGTGAAGTTATCGGTGATGTTCCGCGGACGCGAGATGTCCCATCCCGAGGTCGGTCAGGAGGTCCTCGACCGCGCGCTGACCCGCCTCGGCGAGGCTGCGTCGGTGGAGAAGCCGCCCGGCATGGAGGGCCGCTTCCTGAGCGTTATACTGACGCCGACGGTCAAAAAGCCGGTCAAGGCCAAGGAGCCCGGAGAGGACTCCGATTCGCCCGAGGAAAACGGCCGCCAAAGGACCGATGGGGACGGCGTTGAAGCCGCTACCGGCAGCTAGCCAAAGGCCGGAAGAAAACGAGAGCAGCATGGCGAAATACAAGATGAAGACGCATTCCGGCGCGAAGGGTCGCTTCTATATTAGCGGCAGCGGCAAGGTGCTCCGCCGCAAGATAAACATCAACAACTTCCGGCGAAAGAAGCGCGGCGAGACGCTCCGGCTCATCTCGCGCAAGATGGCTGTATCGCCCGGCACTGCAAGGCGCGTGCGCCGGCTAATGCCGTACTCTTAAGGGATAGGAGAAGGATCTGTGTCCAGGGTCAAAGGCGGAGCGGTCACGCGACGGCGCCACAAGAAAATCCTCCGCATGGCGAAAGGCCATCGCGGCTCGCGGCATAAGCTCTTCCGCCAGGCGAACGAGTCCGTCATGCACGCCCTCCGCTACGCCTACGAGCACCGGCGCGACCGCAAGGGCCAGTTCCGCAGGCTGTGGATCACGCGCATCAACGCTGCCGCGCGGCTGCACGGGCTCAGCTACTCGAAGCTGATCGCCGGGCTCGGCAAAGCCAAGGTCGAGATCAACCGTAAGATCCTCGCGGACCTCGCCGTTCGCAACGAGCCTGCGTTCGCGAAGATAGCGGCAACAGCCAAAGCGGCGCTCAGCCGCTAATCCTTCCCTACGACTAATCCTTGACGCCTAATCGCTGACGGCCGATAGATTATAATGACGCCGTTACTCACCAGCACGGAGGACCGCCCATGGACCGCAACTCACGCCTGCCCGTCCCTGTAAGAGCCGGCCTGCCCGGGCGACGGAGCGCCGTCACACCCGCTCTCTGGCAGCAGGCGGCACCGGTTGTCGCGCGCGGCGCCGCGCTCGTCGCTGCCGGGCTGATCGGTGAGTGGCTGCTGCGCTCGTTCGCCC
>VBEJ01000049.1 GCA_005882985.1 Chloroflexota bacterium | reverse complement strand
GTCGGTCAAGCAAATGCGGATCGTGTTGGCGCCGACGCTCAGGTCACTCCCGTTGATTGTCACGTTCGTGGTGTTCGGCGACGTCGAGTACGTCCCGGAGTTGAGTTGGGTGCCGTCAGAGCAGTTCGTACCGCCCTTGCGGACGCTGTACGTCCCGTTCTCGCTCGCGTGCCAAGTGATCGTCGAGCTGCCGGCCGAGTTGATCGTTGATGGGCTCGTCGAGTCGATCGTCACCGTCGGCGCGATCGTGTCCTTCGTCACCGTCACGTTCTCGCTCGCGCCCGTGTTCGGCGTGGGGGTGGCCGCGTCGGTCACACAAACACGCAACGTGTTCGAGCCCACGGCCAGATCCGCCGCCGCGATCAACGTGCTCACGCTGTTCGGCGAGGACGAGTAGGTGCCGCTCGCCACCTGCGTCCCGTTCGTGCAATTCGTGCCACCGAGACGCACTGTGAAGGAGCCGTTCTCGGTCGCGTGCCAGGTGATCGTCGTCCCGCCGTTCGTGAGCACCGCAAACGGCGAGCTGGAGTCAGTGCCGCCGCTGCCGGTGAGCGAGTCAATCGTCACCGTCGGTGGGGTCGTGTCGCTGTTCCCGACGGTGGTCGAGGCCGTAGCAGTGTTGTCATTGAGGTCAGCGTCGTCTTCGCCGCTCAGTATCGTGACGGTGTTCGTCTCCGTCCCGCTCGCTGACCCGAGAAGCGTGCCGCCGAAGGTGAACGCACCGCTCGCGCCTGGCGCAACGTTCGCGATGTTCCAGACGAGCGTGCCGCCACCCGCCGTCTGGTTGTCGACGAACGTGCAGCCGCCGACGCAGCTGCCGGCGTTGTAGACGACGTCTGCGGGAAGCGTGTCCGTGATCTGGACACCCGTCGCGGCGAAGGTGCCCGAGAGGTTTTGATACGTGACCGTGTAGTTGACGGTTCCGTTCGGGGACACCGTTGCTGTCGCGCTCTTCATCATCTTGAGGTTCGGGCTGCCCGGCGCTGCAAGCGGCTTCGAGATCTGGACGTTCCCTAGAGAGGGCGAGCCGCCGAGGGCGAGGGAGTTGCCGCCGAAGTTATGGGCGCCGGCGCGGATCTTGGTGAAGAAGTTCACGGTGCCCGTCGAGCCAGTCATGTTGACGGTGAACTCATAGGTCCAGACGTCGTTTGTCCCATTAATCTTGAGGAACGGAGCCGTCCCAAACGTGACACCGCTCGACGTGGTGAACGTGAAGAGATCCTGGAGCCCCGCCGTAGCGTTCTTTTTGTAATCGAAGTTAACGTCGATCGTTTGGGGACCCGAGGGGGCGCCGCCGGAGAGCCGTACGCGCACCGGGATGCTCTGTCCTTCGGCCCAGTTGTCCAGCTGCCCGGCCGTCCACGCGGAGCTACCGAAGCTCTGGCCCTCGAGGGTCGCCTGGAAGTTGCTAGTCGTCGCGAGAACGTCGAGGATGAATGTGCCTGAGCTGTCGGCGTGGGTTGCGCTCGCCGTGTAGGTGGCCTTGATGGTCTGCGAGCCTCCGACCGTCGCGTTGTAGGTGACGGAGCAACTGCTGCTGTTGGCGCTCGGCGCGCCCAGCGTGCAGTTCGCGGGCGTGAAGTTGCCGCCGGCTAGGTTCGAGAAAGTAGCGGTCCCGGCCGGCGCCGAAGCGCCCGCGCCGGAAGTGTCAGTGACTGTCGCTGTGCAAGACGTGCTCCCGCCCTGGGTCACCTGAGCCGGCGAGCAGCTGACGCTCGTGCTCGTTCCTCGCCTCACCGACAAGGTTTGAGCATTAGATTCGCCGCCACCAGGCGCCGGATTGAAGACGGTGATCGGGAAGTCGCCGAACGTGGTAAGATCGCTGGCTGGTATCGCAGCGGTGAGCTGGGTCGCACTGACGAACGTGGTCACGCGGTCGGAGCCGTTGAAGCGGACGACCGACGCCGCGACGAAGTTCGAGCCGTTGACCGCCAGTGTGAAGGCTTCACCGCCGCGAGCCGCGCTCGTCTGGGAGAGGCTGGTAGTTGTTGGCACGGGGTTGTTGACGGCGAACGGCGTGCTGTTGGCCGCAGTCAGGCTGCCATCGGTCGCAGTAATGACCACGCCCGTTTCTGCCTTGCTGTAGGTGACACCACTGATCGTCACGGAGCTAGAATTCGCAGGGATGCTGCCGGTCAATGTTCCGCCGAGCGTGCCAGTGCCTGTACCCGGCTTGAGGCTTAAGGTAATGGCGGTCGAGGCTGCCACGTTGCGAGGCGTCCCGCCGGGATCTTGCGCCTCAACGGTCACGGAGAAGCCGGTCCCAACGGTCGGAGTCGTCCCGCCGTTGATCGATGTAATCACCAGCTTCGTCGGAAAGACGTCATCGTTAAGGATCGTCCCCTGACCCTGGCCGTCGGCAATTGTGGCATTCGTCGCCCCGGAGAGGTTGACGAAGAACGTCTCGTCCCCCTCGCCGGTTGTGTCGCCGTTGACCTGTACGGTGACAGTCTTCGATGTCTCGCCTGGGTTGAAGGTGAGTGTCGTGGTGGAAAGGGCTGCGTAGTCTCCGCTGGCCGAGGTGGCTGTGCCATTGGCCGTGGCGTAACTGACCGTCACCGTCCTGCCGCTCGCAGTTGAGAGCCCCACGGTAAATGTGGCAGACGTGATCCCGCTGTCGCCCTCCGTGACGGGGACGTCGTTAATGGAGAGGGTCGGAACTGGGTCATTGTCGGTGATGGTGTAGGTATGCGTAGTATTGGTTCCAAGGGTCGAGTTCACCGGACTCGACAACGTGACCGCGATCGTCTCGTTGGCCTCGTCCAGGGTGTCGTCCACTACGGCAACGGCGACGTTCTGAGTTGTAATGCCCGGGGCAAAAGTGAGCGTGCCGTTGGCCAGGGTGTAATCCACGCCACTGCCTGTGGCCGTGCCGCCAGTGACAGCGTAGTTCACGCTGACCGTCTTGCCCGAGGCAACGGAGAGTGATACCGGCAGGTTGGCTGGAGAGACGGATTCCAGGCCGCTCGAGCTGGTCGAGTTGAAGGCCAGGCTCGGCGGGTTGTCATTGTCAAGGATGGTGTAGGTGTGAGAGGTTCCGGCGCCGGGCGTGGCATTCGATGGGCTCGACAGGGTAACGGCGATCGTCTCGTCGTCCTCGTCTGTAGGGTCGTTTACGATCGTGATGGAAACGTTCTGGGTCGTGACGCCGGGGTTGAAGGTAAGCGTCCCATTGGCCAGCGTATAGTCGACCCCGCCCCCGGTCGCCGTGCCACCGGCGACAGCGTAGTTCACGGTGACCGTCTTGCCAGAGGCAGCGGAGAGCGATACTTGAAGGTTGGCCGGCGTGACATTCTCAAGCCCGCTAGAGCTGGCCAGGCTGAAGGATACCGTGGGCGGGTCGTCGTCATCGGTGATAGTGGCTGCAACCTGCTGGGTGCCCGACTCCGTGCCATTGGTGACGCTTGAAATGTCGACGATGATGGTCTCGTCATTCTCGTCAAGTGTGTCCTGTGCGGCAGTAAGGGTCATAGAGCCGCTGGTGCTGCCAGCCGGGACGATGATCGACGTGCCGGATCGTGTGTAGTCAGTCGTAAGGGTAGCGGTCCCCGAGAAGGCCAGGTTTACCGTCGCTGTTTGACCGGACACAGCGGAGAGGGTGGCCGTCACGGTAGCTGTCCCCCCGGCTTCGGCAAATGGGCTGCCGCTGAGGCTCAACGTGACGGTCGGAGCAGGATCATCGTCGGTAATCGTGCCGAGACCCTGACCGTCTGAGATCGTAGAATTGGTCGGGCTCGTGAGGTTGACGAAGAAGGTCTCATTGGCCTCGTCGAGCGTGTCGCCATTGACGAGGACAGTGATGATCTTGCTCGTCTCGCCCGGAGCGAAGGTCACCATGGTCGCAGGAATCGCCGTGTAGTCGCCCGGCTGCGTGGCCGTTCCATCAGCGGTTGCGTAGTTAACATTTACCGTCAGAGCGCTGGGCTGGGCGAGGCTCACGGTGAAGTCGGCACTTGTCGTACCGCTGTTCCCCTCCGTGACGGTTGCATCGCTGATCGACATCGAGTCGTCATCGTTCAGGATGGTGCCGACCCCCTGGCCATCGGCGATGCTTCCGCTAACGGCTCCTGAGAGGTTAACGACGAACGTCTCGTCCGGCTCGACGGCTGTGTCACCCGTGACCTGAACGGTGATCGTCTTGCTGGTCTCGCCGGCCGCGAAAGCCAAGGTCGTAGTCGTGAGAGCGGTGTAGTCGCTGCCCGCCGTCGCAGTGCCGTTGGCGGTGGCGTAGTTGACGCTGACGCTGTGCGTGCTGGCGAACGAGAGGCTGACGGTAAAGACAGCGTTACTAGTGCCGGAGTTGCCCTCGACGACGCTTACGTCGTTGATGGAAATCGCGGGCCCGTCGTCGTTGCCGATCGTCCCAGTCCCATCTGCCTTGGTTATCGTCCCGGAGCTCGCGCTGGAGAGGTGGACGGTGAACGTCTCGTTTGCCTCGTCCGTAGTGTCTCCGCAGACCGGGACTGTAACCGTCTGGGTACCGTTGCCGGAAGGGAACGTCAGGCTTCCGCTCTTGGTCTGGAAGTCGTTCGCGTTCGGGCAGGCTCCGGAGGCGCCGGTGGCGGTGGCGTTCACGGTCGCGTAGTTGATGGTGAAAGTGCCGCTGCCGCCCGCGCCCGAGAGCGTGACCGTGAAGACGAAGCTCGTCGAGCCACTGTTGCCTTCCTGCAGGCTCACATCGTTAATGCTGAACTGCGCGGCCGCCGATGTGTAGGGCCCCACCAACGGCCCGCCGCCGGGAGCGCCCGTGGGGACGATGGGGTCGGTCGCGGTGTCGGCGATAGACCGGGCTAGGTTTAGCCGGCCGTTGCCGGTTTGTTCTTGCGTCGCGGCAGGGTCCGCGTTGCGGGCCAATCGGCCAACGACCACCGCGTTCGACGCGGTCGGATCGTTCGCTACCAGCAGCGCTGCCGCGCCGGCGACGAACGCCGCCGAGGCCGAGGTGCCGGTGATGGAGGTGGTGGCGTCGCCGGGCGCGTCGGCGGTGATCCCCACGCCTGGCGCCGCGATGAAGGTGTCGGCGCCGTAGTTGCTCCCGGACCATAGGCTATCGCTCGAATCGGTGGCGGAGACGCCTATAACCTTAGCGTCGCCCGCCGGGTACGTGGGGGACGCCGAGCCGTCGTTTCCGCTCGCCGCAACCAGCACCGCGCCCTTGGACCAGGCGTAATCAATGGCGTCCTGGAGGTTCTGGCTGAAGCCAGGGTTACTGAATCCCATTAGAATCACGTTGGCGTTGTGGTCGGCCGCCCAAACGACACCGCTGATGATGTCGCCGTCCTGGCCGGCGCCGGTCGAATCGAGGACGTGGACCGGCATGATGTTCGCGCCTGAGTAGGCCGCGCCGGCGATGCCGATGTTGTTATCTGTACTGGCGGCCGCGATGCTTGCCAGCCAGGTGCCGTGGCCGTTGGGATC
>VBEJ01000124.1 GCA_005882985.1 Chloroflexota bacterium | reverse complement strand
GGCGCGGCGGCCTCAGAGTTCCGGCCGGGTCCCGACGGGCGCCGATCCGGGCGCACGACGGCGTCGGCCATGCGCGCGACGCGGGCCATCTGCTTGACGTCGTGCACGCGGAGGATGTCGGCGCCGTTCGCGATTGTGATCGCAACGGTGGCGGCGGTGCCCTCGAGACGGTCTTCCACAGGCAGGCCGCCCAGCACGTTGCCTATCGTCGACTTACGCGAGGTCCCGATGAGAATCGGACGGCCGAGGACCTGCAGTTCGGCGAAGCGGCGGATCATCTCGAGCGCCTGGTCGTCCTTCCAGCCGAAGTTGAAGCCGGGGTCGACGATGACTTGGTCGTCGGGCAGCCCCTGTTCGCGCGCAATCCAAAGGCTGTCGAGCAAGCCCTCTACAATATTTCCGGTCGTGTCGCGGAAGTGGCGGCCCCGGTGGTTGTACATCGCGATGGCGGGGACGCCGGCCTGGGCGGCTACGCGAGAGATTTCGGGCTCACGCAGGAAACCGTGTACGTCGTTGACCAGCGACGCGCCGGCTTCGATGGCGGCCCTCGCGACTTCGGCCTTGTAGGTGTCGATACTGATGGGGATATCGAGTTCGTGGCGCAGCCGCGCGATGACCGGGACCACGCGCCGCATTTCTTCGTCCGCTGACACCTCGGCGAAGCCGGGGCGAGTCGACTCGCCGCCGACGTCGATGAGGTCGGCGCCGTCCTTCCGCATCTTGACAGCCCGGCGAACCGCCGCGTCGGTATTATCGCCGAGGCCGTCACCCGAGAAGGAATCGGGCGTGACGTTCACGATCCCCATGACGTACGTGCGCTCGCCCCAGCGGAAGTGGCGTCCGCCGATGGTGATAGGGGCCGGCGTTTCCCTCGATACGTCCGCCGTCGGGCGGACTACTCGGGACGAACGGGGAGGGGTGTTCACGCCGCGTATAATAGCAGCCGCCATGGCGGCGCAAACGGACTTCGCGCATCCCGAGCTACTCGCCGAGACCGATTGGCTCGCGGAACGCCTGGATGAACCTTCGATCCGCATCGTTGACTGCGATGAATTTCCGGCCTACCAGCGGCTCCATATCAAGGGCGCCGTCGGCTTGCGCGTGCACCACTACTTGAAGGGCGAGGACGACGTTCACCTGACGGACCCCGATCAGTTCGCGAAAACGATGTCCAGGCACGGAATCGGGAGCGAGCACACGGTCGTCGCTTATGACGGCATGGGCGGGTTATATGCCGCCCGCCTCTGGTGGGCGCTCGACCACTACGGCCATACGAGCGCAAAGGTGCTCAACGGCGGCTTCCAGAAGTGGTTCGAGGAAGGCCGTCCCATCACAGCGGAGCAACCGCACGTTGAACGCGCACGGTTCGATGTGAGCGCCGGTGGCGACCGCCTCTGCGGGATCGATGAGGTGCGCGAGGCAATCGGCCGCGTCGATACGGTGATATGGGATGTACGTTCGCGGGCGGAGCACACCGGCGAAGACCGGCGCCAGAACAAGCACGGCGGCCACATTCCCGGAGCCGTCCACCTCGAGTGGCTCGACCTCACTCAGCCGCCGGCGCGCTCCGGGCTTCTGCTAGCACCCCAAGAGATGCGAGCAAAGCTGGCGGCAGCCGGGATTACCCCGGAGAAGCAGGTCCTTGTCCACTGACAGGCAGGCATCCGTGCGGCGCACGGCACGTTCATCCTGCGGCTGCTCGGATACGACCGCGCCAAGAACTACGATGCCTCGTGGAACGAATGGGGAAATCGGGACGACACACCGATCGTCAGCGGCATGCTGAGCAAGTAGCGGGCTATTCCAATGCGAAACAAGGCCGTGATGTGTTGGAGTTGCGGGAAAGACAGCGCCATTGCGCTCTGGACACTGCAGCAGGCCGGCGAGTACGAGATCGTTGGACTACTGACGACGCTCACCGAAGGCTACGACCGCGTGAGTATGAGCGGCGTACGCCGGGAGCTACTGCAGCGGCAGGCATCGGCACTTGGACTGCCGGTGGACGAGGTTTGGATACCTCCCCAGTGCGTCAATCCGGTCTACGAGGCTCGCATGGGCGAAGCGGTCCAGCAACTCAAAGAGGGCGGTGTAGCGGCTGTCGCGTTCGGCGATCTGTTCCTTGAGGACGTTCGCGATTACCGCGAACAGCAGATGGCTGGCACCGGACTGTCCTGCGTCTTCCCAATTTGGGGCGAGGACACAGTCCGCCTTTCGCAGCGGATGATCGATAGTGGCCTTCGCGCCACGCTCGTCTGCGTTGATCCGCGCCAGGTGCCGGCTGGGCTGGCCGGTCGCGCCTATGATGAGACGTTGCTCGCTGATTTGCCGGCGTCCGCGGACCCATGCGGCGAGCGCGGCGAGTTTCACACGTTCGTTTGGGATGCTCCCAACTTCAGAGCGCCGATCGACGTATCCCCCGGCGAAATAGTCGAGCGCGACGGGTTCGTTTTCGCCGATCTCATTCCCGTCTAGGGTCCTCCGAAGAGAAATCCGCTACTGGGGTGCCGTAAGAGCTGCTACGAAGCGCGGCAGCGCCTCGCCGCCGGACACCGGAATGCGATGTAGTTGGTAAGGCGCGTCCGCCTTTTGCACGGAGATGTACGGGGGCCCGGAGGATGTCGTTAGGGCACCGAGGTAGCCCGTCTCGTGCAAGACGTCGAGCACGAGTTGACGCGCCGCGTCGGAGCCGTTGACGAAAGGCTCGCCGTAGGGGTAGACGAAGAACTGCATCGGCCGGCCGAGTTTATCCTCCAGCGTCTGCCGCGAGTCCCCGAGCTCTTTGCGCAAGTCATCGCGTGACATGGCGGCGAGGTTGCCGTGTGTAACCGAATGCGACACGAACTCTTCGCCCGAGTCCGACATTTCCTTGATCTGGTCCCAGGTCAGGTAGGTCGGGTGCTCGACAGCGCCGGTGATCGTGGCAATCGTTGCGCCGAAGCCACGCTGCTTCAGAAGCGGAAACGCCAACTGGTAGACCTCGGCGTAGCCGTCGTCGAATACGAGAATGACGGGCTTGGCCGGGAGGGGCAGGTCGTAGTAGAAGGCGTTGTAGAGTTCAGCGACGGTGATGGACGTATAGCCGTTCGCCGCGAGCCACCCGAGTTGATCGTCCAAGGCGCTGGTGGTCACGCTTATGGACGCCAGTTGAGGATCGGCGGGCAAGTCGGGCGACATGTGGTGGTAGATAAGGATCGGCACGTCGAGCTCGGGGCGGACAGCTGCCGGTGAGCCTATAAGCGGGCCCCGCGCTCCCAGCGGGCCAGCGTCGTCGACCGCGAACGAATTGCCCTGCGCCGCGAGCACCAGCGGCGGTCCTGAGGAGTGGCCGGCTGAGTCGCCGAGATCGAGCGTTACTGGGACGGCGATGGGGCCCGATTGGCTCGAGGACTGGGGATCGCCTAGCTCATAGCTTATGTCGTAGGAGCCCAATTTGCGCTCAAGGAACACGCGGAATGCGTCCTTACTACCCCAACGAGCCTGCGCGTCATCGGTCAGCATCCGCCAGAGGCCGTCGAAATCGCGGTCCACTAAGGCGGCGAGAAAGCGAGAGGCAGTCTGCCGGGCTTCGCCGGATTGATCATCCACAGAGGATGGCGCCGCGGTGTCGGCAGGTGATGTGGCCGGCCCGGCCCAGGGAGGCCCGTCGTGGCCTCCGCACGCTGCCAGAAGCGTGGCTATCAAAACAGCGAGGGCCAGGACGCGGAAGGTCGCGCGCGCGGCGCGGAGATTCATCCCGCTACGATGTTACCACCGTCGTTCAGGACTTTGCCTGGCAGTACACGTAAAGCGCGTCATATACGGGGAACTCCTGCTCCAGGATTGCGTGGTCGTCTGTCAGGCCCATCTGCTGGAAGCCTTCGGCAATCGCCTTGAGGCCCGGAGCCTCCGGGCGGCCGTAGAGATCGGCGGCGACATCGGCTCCATGCACGATCTCCGCCAGTAACTGAATTGCGGGGTCGTCGATTGTGTACTTCTCGACGATTGCCTCAAAGCTGCATTTGCCGTCGTGATGCCCGAGCTCGACATCGGGCACGTCGAACGGTGTGGCGTCTTCGCGTTCGGCCGTCGGGATGACTTGATCGGGCGGGACGAAAAGGAATTCAGCCTCCGGATCAACGAACTTCTTGATCAGCCAGGGGCACGCCACTCTGTCGACCTTCACGTTCTGCCGGGTGACCCATTTCATCTCTTCGCCTCCTGCAGTTGCCCTGCTTCCTCGGTGCCGATCGGCACGCGACGGAACCAGGACCAGATCGCGATATCATAGGCAGCCTTTACGCCTCCGCCGATGAAGAACGGCAGGCCCAGAGTGACTTGCTGCGCGACACCCGCCAGCGCCGGCCCGATGGGACGTGTCAGATAGCGCGCCGTGTTCGTATAAGCGGCCGCCGCCGTGCGCTCATCCTCGTCGACGAGCGCAGCGAGGTAGGCCTGCCGCGTTGGTACGTCCATCTGGCTGAGAGCAAAGCGGCCGAAGAGCAAGATCATTGCGACCGGGAAGCTGGGCGCAAGGGGAATCGCGGCCAGGAGGAGGTTCGACGGCAGGTGCGTAAATACCATCGTGTTCAGCAGTCCTATCCGCTCGGCCAATCGTGTCGCGACCAAGAATGATCCCGCTTGCAGCAGTCCAACGAAGAAGAACACCAGACCGAGGACTTCCACCGAGACGCCGAACTTCACTCGGAACCAGTAGGCGATGAAGCTCTGGACGACAAATCCGCCGGCGAACGAGTCAATCGCGAAGAGGCCGGCCAGCCGGAACACATTGGCGCGCGAGCGGTGCAGCGGCAGACCGAGCCCCGGTCGCTTCTCGAGTTCGACTTGCCGCGATAGCCGCGCGGCAACCACCGCGCCCATGACTCCTGCCGGGACGAATACCAGGAAGAAACGCTGGTCCGACGGGAAGCCGCCGATCGCCTCGCGGAGCAACGCCGGACCGCCGGCCATGAGCGCTCCTACGGAGCCCGCCAGCGTCGCGATGGCGTTGTAGTTGCCGAAGACGCGCGGGCGAGACCGGTTATCGACCCCACCGGCAAGCATCGCCTGTTCCAGAGAAGTGAACGGCCCGGATTCGACGACGTCCGTCGATAGCGCACCGAGCAGGGCCACGGGAACGAGAACCCAGAACTCGTCGGTCAGCGCGAAGACGATGCCCGCCGCCGCGAGGCTCAGGAACAGCGAGGCGTAGAAGCGTCGTCTGCCGATGCGGTCGCCCAGGGTGCCGACGGCAATCGACATGATAGCTGTGCCGGCGACGATGGCGGTGAGCAAGAGGCCAACCCGCCCGCTCGACCAGCCGCTCGCCTCCAGCGAGACGCCGAGGAGGATAGCACCGAACCCGTACGCGAAGGCGCGCAACGCCTGCGCGAGGAAGATGCGCCGGACATCGGCGTTCATAGCGGCGGCCGGCGCTGATGCCAGTCCGTCGCCTGCTCGTATGTGTGGGCAGCCCGGAGGACGGTAGCTTCATCCCACCAGCGGCCCGCCAGCTGGAGTCCGACCGGCAGACCCTCTCCGGTGAACCCGCAAGGAACCGATATCGCCGGGACGCCGAGGAAGTTGAGCGGGTTTGTGAACCGAATAAGGTTGAACGTGACCTGAAGGTCGCCTTCCTCGATGGGCCGCGCTGTAATTGGTGTCGTCGGCGTGGCAATCATTTCCACTTTCGAGAAGACCTCGGCTCGCCAGGCAGCGACTGCCATTTCTCGCCGCCGCTGGGCCTGCACGTAATGCACCGCAAGAAAGGTCGCGCCGAGCTCGAGGCGGTAGCGGACGTCGTCGCCATAGTCGTCCGGCCGTTCGGTCATCCACTTCTGATGGTACGCCAGCGCTTCGGGCAGCATGATTGCCGTCACGCCGCCGGGGATCTCGCTGATGAGCGGGGCGTCGACTTCGATGATGACGGCGCCCATTGCCTCGAGCAAGCTAAGGGCGGAGCGAACAGCGCTCTCTACTTCCGCATCCACGTTCTCGAAGAAGAACTGCTTCGGTACGCCGATACGGAGGCCTTGGACTCCAACTCGTACCGTTTGGTTGTAATCGGGCAAAGGCTCGTCGCGCGTCGAAGCGTCCGCGTCATCCCGGCCGGCGATCGCCTGCAAGATGATCCCGGCGTCCTCGACTGTGCGCGTCATGGGGCCCACATGGTCGAGGGACCAGCTAAGAGGCAATACGCCCCGCTTGCTGACGCGGCCGTAAGTCGGCTTCAGGCCGACGATGCCGCACAGTGAAGCGGGAATGCGGATCGAGCCGCCCGTGTCGGTCCCGAGAGCGGCGGGGCATTCGCCGCTTGCGACCGACGCGCCGGAGCCGGAGCTGGAGCCACCCGTTATTCGCTCCAGGTCCCAGGGGTTGCGAGCCGGCCCGTAGTGCGGGTTCACGCCGGTTGCGCCGAAAGCGAACTCGTGCAGGTTCAGCTTGCCGAGGATCACCGCGCCCGCAGCCTTAAGACGTGCCGTTGCCTCGGCGTCCTCAGACGCCGCGTTTTCGGCCAAGATTTTCGAGCCCGCGGTCATTCGCACGCCCGCGACGCCAAAGATATCCTTGAGCGCGACCGGTACGCCGTGAAGCGGGCCACGCGCAACGCCTTTGGTGATTTCGTCCGCCGCCGTCCTGGCCGCGGCCATCGCTGCATCTCCGTCGACGGTGATGAAGGCGTTCACGCGGCCTTCGAGCGCCTCGATGCGTCGTAGTAGCGCCTCCGTGAGTTCAACCGGGGAGAGCTTGCGAGCGGCGATTAGCTCGGCCGCTTCGGCGATGGAAAGCCAATGGATGACAGACGTCATCTCGATTCGCTCGCGGGCGGGCGGAAGCGTGCGGCTGGCTCGGTGTCGCCGTAGTCCTGACGGGCTAGCGCCTCGGCGATGGGCCGGGTGCTGCCGCCAAGTCCGGCGGCGAGGAAGGCCTCGCGTTCGGCCGGCAGGTGTAGTCCAGCTAGTTCCAGAAGCACCGGCGCGGCGGTAGGGACTTGAGAGTTCATAACGACCTCCTGGTCGGAATGTACCACCGGCAATGAGCGAGGATAAAGACGCGCTAACGGACTATTTGCTTAAGCACTTTACAGATAACCCTTGACACTCCCCGACGCAGAGAACACACTGATTTGGGGGAAACAAGGAGGAACACATGACCCTTGATCAGGTCATTGCTCGAATCCGGCGTGTGCTGATGCTCGAGCCAGCGGCCTACGAAGAGGTTCGCGACGACACCCAGTTCACCTTCGTCTCGATCGGAGCCGCAGCCGTCGCGGTATTGCTGGCCGCCATCGGCGCCTGGCTTTTCGGCGAGACTGTGCTCGATCCCGCGCCGGGCCTCGGCTTTGTCGACACGGTCATCCTCGGCACAATTTTCACGATTGTGCTTTTCTTGATTGGCGTCGCCGTCATCTACCTCATGCTGAGTCAGGTGTTCGGCGAAGAGACGACGCCGGACGCGCTGGTCCGAGTAGTTACACTTACACATCTTCCCTTCGGCCTCGGGCTGTTCGTCTTCATTCCGCAGATCGGGTTCGCGTTTGGGCTGGCATCGATCGCCGCTACTTTCTACTACACGATCTTCGGCATTCGGGCGGCATATCCCAACGTCGACGCCCTTCGCGCGATGATTGCCGTCCTCCTGGGATTTGCTGTCTGGGCGATGGTCATCCCGATCATTTCCGACTACCCGGACAACAACTGGGTGACCGGCGTCTTTGTCTACAGCCTGATCGACTGACGTTATGTCGCGGCGAGCTCTTCCTCGCTGATCGCGCCGTCCAGAATGCGAAACGCGCGAACGACGGGCTTGTCTGCGTCCTGTAGCGAGACCAGCACGTAATACGCCTCGGGCCACGTCGCAAGGCGGACGTCCGTCGCTGAGGGATAGGCCTCGCTGGCGGTGTGCGAGTGGTAGATCGCGAGAAAGCCCCAGCCGTTCTCCTCGCACTCGCGGAAGATGCGGAAGAGGTCCTTCGGCTCGACGTTGTAGCGGTAGGGACTCGCCTCGGCGTTCTTCGCGCGGAAGAGCTTGACCGCTCGGCCGTCCCAGCCGGCGATGATGCCACAGCACTCGTTGGGAGCGTCGTCCTTCGCGTGCGCGACTATCTCGTCGATGAAGGACTGCGGCAGGGGGAGTGTCATCAGGCTTCGCCCGAGAACATGAGGACCGTGCCGTCGCGAGGTGCCCATAGCTCAGCAAGGCGCAATCTTTTAGCCTTGATTGCCTCGATAACCTTATCGGTCACGCACGCCGCGCAGATGGCCTGCCCGGGCTGGTCACCATCGGCGATCTTAGGAAGCGAGAAGTCAGTCCACTTACCCTTGAAACGATCGGATGGAACCCAGAGGTAGTTTGCCAGATCCCGCCCACCGGCCTGGTCAAGTAGTTTGTCCAACGGATTTCGGGCCTCCGCGCGATCCTCCCCGTCGGTCGCGACGGAGGCAAGATCGATGTCCTCATCGCTGTTTGTGTAGGCGTAATAGGCGTTACTCGGGGAGCCCAGCGTCTTCGGCTGAGCGACGGGCTCGGCGACTACACAACGATTTCTCAAGGTTGCGTAATGTTCAGCCAACTCGTTGCGTAGACAGCCGAGGCAGAGATAAGTCTGGTTGCCCTCGTACTTGTTCCTCCACGTTCCGTCCAAGAAATGCGTCCTGTCGGTTGACTCGCCGCATGATTCGCAGGTCTTGGGGCGCCGTTTCGAGGCGAACATCTCTTTGACTTGATTGAAAAAGTTCGTGCGCCACGCAATTACGGCAAGAACTGCAAGTGGAGCCAATACGAGTCCCATGAGCCACCACCACGAGAAATCCCGGTGAGGGTCCCCGCCAGGGAGCAGGGTGATCAAGGCGATGAACGGTATGAAAAGGAGCATTGCGATGGCCCCGCGCTTCAAGAACTTCTCGACAAATCCCTCCCGAGCGAGGCTCACAAGGCAATAACCCATAAACACGATTAGAAAGATCGCCCAAGCCCATTGCGGGATGTCCTGCAAGCTCCCGGGGAGCAGTACGACCACGGTAAGAAACATCAGGTCAATGATGAAAAATGGGAGATTCTTGAGATTCTGGAGCTTCACCACCACACCGTCCCCTGCAGCTCTTCCTCCTTGACCTCGCCGTAGTCCTTCGACCAGAGGCCGGTCGATAGGTACTTCCAGCCGCCGTCTGCGAGAAGGGCGACGACGTTTCCGCTTTCGAGGCGTTGTGCCGCACGGACGGCGACCTTCAGTACAGCGCCCGAGGAGATGCCGGCGAAGATCGCCTCCTTCTCCATCAGCTCCTTCACCATCGCGAACGATGATAGCGAATCGACGACGACACGGCCGTCGAGGACCGATTCGTCCAGCACCGGTGGAATGAAGCCTTCACCGAGATCGCGTAAACCCTGCACGAGGTCTCCGGGATGCGGGACTGCTGCGATCACCTTCGTCTCGGGGCTCTGCTCCTTCAGATAGCGCCCGACTCCGGTCAGCGTGCCGCCGGTGCCCAGCCCCGCCACGAAGACGTCAACCTGCGGCAGGTCACGCAGGATCTCCGGGCCGGTCGTCTCGTAATGAGCCCGAGGGTTGTTCTCGTTGCCGTACTGGTAGGGCATGAAGTACTTGTCAGGCTCGGCCCCGGCCATCTGCTGTGCTTTGAAGATCGCGTCGTTGGTGCTTTGGGCTCCCGACGCGTAGATAACCTCTGCACCGAACGCGCGCAGAAGTTGCTCGCGCTCCGGCGTCACGATGTCGGGGAGGACACAGAGCAGGCGATATCCCTTGGCGCGGGCGACCATCGCGAGGCTAATCCCAGTGTTGCCGCTCGTCGGCTCGAGGATGGTCTTGTCCGACGATAGGTCGCCGCTCTCCTCGGCCACCCCGATCATATACAGCGCGATGCGGTCCTTCACGCTGCCGGTGGGGTTCTGGCCCTCGAGCTTGGCGTATATCTCTACACCGGACTTCGGCGAGAAGCGAGCGAGGCGAACAAGCGGCGTGTTGCCGACCGCGTCGAGGATGGAGGCAAAGGGCATTTGCGTCAGCCCTGTGTCGACGGAGTAGCCGGATCCGTACGGACAGAGCTTAAGCTCTGTCCGCCCACCTCCGCATCTGGCCGCTGACGCCCCGCTCCGCCTAGTAGACGCCCGGGTGGCCCGGAATAGAGGTAGTCTTCAGGACGTGCGACGAGGCCCGCCCGCACAGGATTCGCCCAAATGTAGGCCGCGACCGACCCGATGCTCTCTTCTCGTCGCAGGACTCGGTCGTGGTAGCTCCGGTGCCAAAGCGACGCACCATGATCCTGCTTGAAGGCAAAGCCCGTGATCTGCTTGAACTGCTGCATAAACGGCTTGAGGTGAGATATCTCATCTAGTCCAGCGACAAGGAGGTGTACGTGGTTGGGCATGAAGCAGTAGGCGACGATCTCGAAGGCGCGAGCCGCGGCTTCCTTCTCCAGGACATTGACGCAGAAACGAACGAAGCGGTCGTCCTTGACATAGGAACGACCCGCATTGGTATTTATCGTGATGGAGTAGACATATGGGCCGGTGTAGTCGAACGACTGCAGGCGGGGTGAGGAACGGCGAGGCATCGTCAGCCCCCTCGGGAGGAGCGGACGGTTATTGGACGAAGCGGGTCGGAGTTCGCCCTCAAGGGGTCCGCGGACAGAGCTAAAGCTATGTCCGTACGGATCAGACGTCGACTCGGGTCGATCCCGCACTGCGCGCTAGCCGCCAGCTAAGGCGGGCAATACCGATACCACGTCCCCTTCTCGAATCGGCGTGTCCAGCTGCTGGAGGAAGCGGACGTCTTCGTCGTTAAGGTAGACGTTCACGAAGCGGTGGATCCGGCCTTCGGCGACGACGTTCTGCTTGAAGCCCGGGTGGCGCTGATCGAGGTCGTCGAGGACCTCGCCGATCGTGCCGCCTTCAGCGCGCGTCGAACGTTCTCCGCCGATCAGCTTCGCGAAGTTCGCGGTTACCTTGACTTCAATTGCCATCGCTACCGTCCTGAGCGCCGTCGTGCCCGCCGGGGAACGGCGCGCCGCAGAACTCCACGTAATCGATCAGCTCGGTGATGGTGGGGTCGTCACCGCACAGCGGGCACTTCGGGTCGCGCCGCAGCTTCACGATGCGGAAGTCCATCGCGAGCGCATCGAACAGCAGCAAGCGGCTGACGAGCGAGTCGCCGATCTCGAGGACCTGCTTGATCACTTCGATCGCCTGAATCGAGCCCATCACTCCCGTGAGCGCGCCGAGCACGCCCGCCTCGGCGCAGTTCGGGACGAGGCCGGGCGGGGGCGGCGCCGGAAAGAGGCACCGGTAGCAGCCGTGACCGGGCTTGAAGACGGTCGCCTGGCCGTCGAAGAGGAGAATACTGCCGTCCACGAGCACCTTGTCCGCGAAGTAGCAGGCGTCGTTCACGAGATACCGGGTCGTGAAGTTGTCCGCGCCGTTAACGACGAGATCGTATTGAGGGATGATCTCCATCGCGTTGTCGGAGGTGAGAGGCGTGTCATGGATAACGATGTTTACGTCCGGATTGTACGAGAGAAGCGTCTCCTTCGCCGATTCGGTCTTCTTCCTGCCGACGTCATCGTTCTGGTGGAGTACCTGTCGCTGCAGGTTCGAGAGGTCGACAACATCGAAATCGACGATGCCGATGGTGCCGACGCCCGCAAGCGCGAGGTAGAGAGCGGCCGGGCCGCCGAGACCGCCGGCGCCGACGATCAGTACCTTCGTTTCCATGAGCTTGCGCTGGCCGACAGGGCCGACCTGAGGCATGATGATGTGCCTCGAGTAGCGGTTGACCTGCTCCGGCGTTAACACCTGGCCGCCCGCAATCGCTGGGATAACAGCCATTTCATCGCCGTCGCTGACCGGCGTGTTCTTTCCTTGCAGCGAATGGATCTCCTGGCTGTTGATGTAGATGTTTATGTGGCCGGGAATCTCGTCCGCCTCGTTGTAAATCATGTGCTTAAGCGTCGGATATGACTTGCCGAGAGCGTCGAGCACCTCGCCTACTGTCTTGCCCTCTGCCTTCACGTAGGTCTGGTTGCCGGCGAAGCGGCGGAAAGGCGTGGGTATGTACACCATCACTGACATCAAATTCTCTCCGGCGCTCATGCTATGCCTCCATTGTCAAATATCGTTCGCCGGTGTCCGGGAGGACCGTCACGACACGCTTACCTTCGCCCAGGCGCTTTGCGACCCGAAGGGAGGCCACCACATTGGCCCCCGCCGAGATGCCGACGAGAAGGCCTTCCTCCCGGCAGAGCCGCCGCGACATCTCGATCGCGTCGTCGTCGCCGATGGCGATGATCTCGTCGTAGATTTCGCGGTTCAGAATATTCGGCACGAAGCTCGCCCCGATGCCCTGGATAGCGTGCACCCCGGCGCGCCCACCTTGCAGCACCGGCGAGCGAGTGGGCTCAACCGCCACGATCAGAAGTCCGGGCACACGCTCCCGGACAACTTCACCGACGCCCGTGATGGTGCCGCCTGTCCCCACGCCCAAAACGAGCGCGTCGAACTTGCCGTCGGTCGCTTCAAGGATCTCGAGCGCCGTCGTCTTGCGGTGGATGTCCGGATTTGCGGGGTTTTCGAACTGCTGCGGCATAAAGTAGCTCGGGTGGCTCGCCAGCAGCTCTTGCGCGGCGAAAACAGCGCCGGTCATTCCCTCGATTGCCGGCGTCAGCATCACCTCGGCGCCGTAGCGCGCGAGTAGATCGCGACGAGCCAGGCTCATGTCTTCCGGCATCGTCACGATCAGCCGGTAGCCCTTCACCGCGGCCACCATTGCGAGTCCGATACCGGTGTTCCCGCTCGTCGGCTCGACGATCGTGTCGCCGGGCTTCAGGCGGCCCTCGAGTTCGGCCGTCTCGATCATGTTCAGGGCGATGCGGTCCTTGACGCTGCCCGCCGGATTCATCGACTCAACCTTGCCGAGTACTTCTGCCGAACCGGATGGCACCACACGGTTCAGCCGCACCATGGGCGTGCCGCCCACGAGGTCGAGCACTGTGTCAGCGATCTTCTTGTCTCTACCCATGCCGTCCTCTTATATCACGTACCGCGTGCCGGCCGGTTGGAGGGCCCGGTCACGCCGCGCGAGGTCCGCGATCGACGTGTTATCGAGCACGCCGAGAATCGCGTCGCGAACATCACGCCACATCTCGCTTTGGGCGCAGCCGCCGTTGCGGGCGCAAACGCTGCCATGGTCAAGGCAATCAGCCGGCATGATAGAGCCCTCGAGCACTTCGATCACCTCGGTCACCCGCAAGTAAGCCGGCTCGCGAACAAGCGCGTGGCCGCCCTGGGGACCGCGTACGCTCCGAATGAAGCCCGCCCGACGAAGCGTTGTCAGGAGTTGCTCAAGGTAGGACTCAGGAATCTTCTGCCGAGAAGCGATCTCGCTGCTCTGTACCGGCCGGGGTTCGCCGAAATGATGCGTCAGCTCGATCAGGGCCCGCAGGCCGTAATCACCCTTCGTTGAAATTCTCATCCAGCTAAGTCAACTTTTTCTATCAACAATATAGCATACCGGTAGGGGGTATGTCAGATCGCGTGGTGTGGGGTCACGCGTTCCTGCATGGCTTCAATTAGGACGCGCGCGACTTCCGGGCGCGAAAACTCGATCGGCGGGGCGACGCCTCCCTTCAGCATCTCCCGCACCTGCGTCCCAGAGAGCGTGACCCGCGCGTCACCATCATGTGGACAAGTCTTCACGCTCGCCATCTCGTCGCAGCGGCGGCAGAAGAAGGTGTTGTCAAACATTAGGGGCGTTATCCCGAGCTCGCCCGGGGCGAACTCTTCGAAGATGCGCTGAGCATCGAACGTACCGTAATACGAGCCGACGCCGGCGTGATCGCGACCGATTATGAAGTGTGTGCAGCCGTAGTTCTTGCGGACGAGCGCGTGGAAGACCGCTTCGCGCGGCCCGGCGTAGCGCATGGCGGCGGGATTCACGGACAGGAGTACGCGGTCCTGGGGATAGTAATTCTCGAGCAGGACCTCGTAGCAGCGCATTCGCACGTCGGCCGGGATATCATCGGACTTCGTCTCGCCCACAAGTGGATGCAACAGCAGGCCGTCTACGATTTCGAGCGCGCACTTCTGAATGTACTCGTGCGCGCGGTGGACGGGATTCCGCGTTTGGAAGCCGACGATAGTCTCCCAGCCGCGCTCTGCGAAGGCGGCCCGCGTCTGCGCCGGCGTCAGGCGGTATTGCCGGAAGTCGTCATGCTCCGGCAGCGCGATCACGTGCACGGGGCCACCCAGAAGCACATCGCCCTGGGCGTAGACCGCCGCGACTCCGGGATGGGCCTCGTCCTCCGTGCGGTAGACCTCACGCGCCTCAAGTCGCTTGTCGTAGCCGACCTTCTGCTCGACCTGCATGGTCGCCAACAAGGTGCCGTTCTCATCTGAGAGCGCAATCTCGGAGCCTTCTGCGATCGCATCCGCCTCTGCGGTCGAAACAGCCAGCGTGATCGGCATTGGCCACGGCAAACCGGAAGCGAGATGCATGTCGGTGACGACGGAGCGGTAGTCCGCCTGCGTCATAAAGCCTTCCAGCGGGCTGTAGCCGCCGACCGCCAGCAGCTCGAGGTCAGAAAGCGAGCGCGATGACAAGCGGGCGACGGGAAGCGAAGCTGCGCGCTCGCGCAGGGCATCGGCTTCTGATCCACGGACGAGCAGGTCGACGAGCGGGCCGCCGTGGGCTTCGTATGTTTCGGTTCGTAAAGTCATGGTTGCGAGATTGAACCACCTAAACGTGGGCGGGGGTCTGGAAGACCCCCGCGTCGAGGTCTCAAGACCATCGACCCACAGTTACTTCGTGCTTCTCAGATCCTAGTGGTGCAGCCCGCACTCCTTGTACTCGGGGTTCTCCCACCACCAGCGGCCGGCACGGATGTCCTCGCCTGGTTTGATGGCACGGGTGCAGGGCGCGCAGCCGATGCTCGGGTAGCCCTGGTCGTGCAGGCGGTTGTACGGGACCTTGTTCGCCTTGATGTACGCCCATACATCGTCGTTCGACCACTCGATGAGCGGGTTGACCTTGATCATCGAGTTCCCCTCGTCCCACTCGATCGCCGGCGTGTCCGTCCGTGTGACCGACTGTTCCTTTCGCAGGCCCGTCATCCAGGCAGCCGCGTCGGAAAGCGCTCGCTTCAGCGGCTCGACTTTGCGGATCCCGCAGCACTCGCGCCGGTTGTCCACGCTCTCACGGAAGGAGTAGAAGCCCTTCTCGCGCACGAGAGATTCGACCTTCTGACGGTCGGGGAACATCACTTCGATCGGAATGACGCTGTACTTGAAGCGGACGTTCTCCATCACCTCGTAGGTCTCGTCGTTGAGACGGCCGGTATCGAGCGTGAAGACGCGGATCTGCGGCGCGGTCTTCGCGATAATGTCCTGAAGTGCGACGTCCTCAGCGCCGAAGCTGTTCGCGAACTTGATCGCGGGCCCGAAAGTCTCGCCTGCCCAGCGGACGATCTCTTCCGCAGACTTCTGGCCGAGCTCAGCGTTCAGCCGCTCAGCGTCCTCTGCCGTGTATGTCTTAATCGCTTCTCGTACCATTCAGTCCTCCTTGACCCTGCTGGCTCTGCCCAGCTATCAGTTTCTGATTTCGTTTTTCGATTTTTCGTTGCGTCGTTAGACCGCGCACTCGCCCTCACCGCGGATGACCTGGAAGAGCTCTTCCTTGCCCCAGTCCATGTATGCCTGGATGTCCTGGTGGACGGGACCAACGTCCTTGAATTCGTCCAGCAGCGGGTCGAAGGTCTTCGGACCGACGCGGTCGACGAAGGCGACGAACTCCTCGCCCTCACTTCGGTTGTCCTGATAGTACTGGATGATCTTGCGGATCGCCTCGGGCGCGCGCTTGGCGGGGACGCGGGTGACGCGCACTCCGTACTTGGCGCCGCCGACGTAACCGCCGCCACCGAGGAAGATGTCCGCGCACGGGATCTCGGCGCCGTTCGCCTTAAACGACGAACCTTGCAGCCCAATGGCGGCGAGATGGTGCTGGCCGCAGCCGTTCGGGCAACCGCTGGACTTGATGTGGATCTGCTGGACGAGCGGATCGTCGATTCCCCACTCCTTGACCGCCTCGGTGATCGCCCGGCCGACGCCCTGCGAGGAGGTGATACCCATCTTGCAGGAGTCGGTGCCCGGGCAGGCGACGGTGTCCGCGATCAGACCCGCCTCGGACTCGCCGAGACCGATCGCGTTCAGCTCGGCGTGAAGCGCCGGGAGCGACTCCTCGTGCACCCAGCGCAGTACCAGGTTCTGGTTCTGCTGCGTGCGGGCGTTGCCGCCGCTGAACTTGCGCATGATAGCGGCGAGGCCGCGGAACTGTTCCGGCGAGATGTTCCCGAGCGGGACGGTAACGGTGACCGCGACGAAGCCCGGCTGCCGTTGCTTGACGACGTTCGTCTGGACCCAGCGGTCGAACCCCTCGCCGGGGCGAACGCCATTCGGCGCGGCGCCGGGCGTTGGGCCTTCAGAGGCGAGCTGCATGAGCGCCGGCATGTCGAGCGGCTCCCAGCCCCACGGCTGGTCGAGCTCTTCCTGCACCAGCTTCTTGAACTCGTCGATACCGATCTTGTGGAGGAGGAACTTCACGCGGGCCTTGTTCATGTTCTTGCGCAGGAAGTTCTCAAGGCCGCCCTCTTTGTCGAACACTTTGAGGCACGCCTCTGCCACACGGATGTACTCGCCGTTGTCCGCCTCCGCGAATTCCCAGACCACATCCGCGTTGCGTGGCATAGTCGAAAGCCCACCGCCGACAACTACTTCGAAGCCGCGGATTTCGCGGCCGTTCTCGCGCTTGATCTTCGCGATGAAGCCCATGTCGTGGAACGGCGTGCCCGCACAGTCGGTCGGGCCACAGGAGAATGCCGTCTTCCACTTGCGCGGCAGGTTCTGGCAGATCGGGTTGCGCAGCATGTTGCGGGCGTATGCCGCGAGGTACGGGGTGAC
>VBEJ01000123.1 GCA_005882985.1 Chloroflexota bacterium | reverse complement strand
GTGGTGAGGCCAACGTCGGCGAGGATCTTCAGGACCTCGGGCGTCCGATCGAGGTTCACGAAGTGAAACTGGAAGTTCTCGCGAGTGGTGATGTGGCCGCGGCGGTATCCCGAATAGTCCTCAGCAACGACAGCCATCGCCTCCATCTGCTCCGCATTGACGCCGCCGTACGGAAGCTTCACACGGATCATCTGGTTGTCCATCTGCCGCTGGCCGTATACACCCATGCGCAGGCGGAAAGGCGTGAACTCGCCCTCGAGGCCCTCTTCGTCCTTCCGGAAGAGGCCTGCTTCGGTCTTGAAGTTCTCGATCTCTTCGTCGAGCGTCACGAATACGTGGCCGGGCTTCAGCTCGCGGGGGACCTTAGGGTGAGTGCCGACGGGTGCTTCCTCGATTACCATGGCTAGCCTCGATTCCGTCCGGGGAGACGGTTAGTCGACTTTGTCTATCCGGTAAGTCGGAATTATACCGTGCCTCCGTG
>VBEJ01000122.1 GCA_005882985.1 Chloroflexota bacterium | reverse complement strand
CGGTTGATCATGAACTGATCG
This sequence comes from Chloroflexota bacterium, assembly GCA_005882985.1. Taxonomy (GTDB): domain Bacteria; phylum Chloroflexota; class Dehalococcoidia; order SM23-28-2; family RBG-16-64-32; genus CF-163. The sequence continues at coordinate 29,168 of VBEJ01000122.1, read as the reverse complement.
AGGGGGAGGACATAGCTGCCCTCAAGGGCAAGATCCTCGCCTCGGGACTGTCTCTCTCCCGGCTGGTCTACACCGCCTGGGCGTCGGCGGCCAGCTTCCGCGGCACCGACAAGCGTGGCGGGGCCAACGGGGCGCGGATTCGCCTTGCGCCGCAAAGAGACTGGGAGGTCAATGAGCCCGTCGAACTGGCCAAGGTGCTGCAGACCCTCGAGCAGATACAGCAGGAGTTCAACAGCGCAGAGTCCGGCGGAAAGAAGGTCTCGCTCGCTGACCTTATCGTCCTGGGCGGGTGCGCTGCCGTCGAGCAAGCGGCGAGGAACGCCGGGCACGACATCACGGTTCCGTTCGCGCCGGGGCGCACCGACGCCTTGCAGGAGCAGACCGACGTGGAGTCCTTCGCCGTGCTCGAGCCGACCTTCGACGGGTTCCGCAATTACCTCCGACCCAGAGAGATATTGTCGCCAGAGACCTTGCTGCTGGAGCGGGCCACCCTGTTGACGCTGACCGCACCGCAGATGACGGCCCTGATCGGCGGCATGCGCTCCCTGAACGCCAACTTCGGGCAATCCGCGCACGGCGTCTTCACCGACCGGCCCGAGACGTTGACCAATGGCTTCTTCGTGAACCTACTCGACATGAGCAGGGAGTGGAAGGCATCCGCCTCGTCTGAAAACGTATACGAGGGTCGCGATCGCGCCACGGGTGAGCTCAAGTGGACCGCCACCGACGTGGACCTTGTCTTCGGCTACAACTCCCAGCTCCGCGCCCTCTCGGAGGTCTACGCATGTGACGACGCGAAGGAGAAGTTCGTGCGTGACTTCGTGGCTGCGTGGGACAAGGTGATGAATCTCGATCGCTTCGACCTTGCCTCATCCCAGCAAGGTGCCCGTAACGGTCGTCTCCCGTTGCGTCCGCCAGCCGAGGTAGTTGCAGACCGCAAAGGCATCAGTCCATAGGTACCGCTCCGGAGAGTGGTCGGAGGTGAGACTGGTGCGCTCCGGCCATGCAAAGCGCGTGAGCTGCCTGACAGGCAGCTCCGGCTCATTAATACCTGGCCGCTGACTACAGGCCCTTCCGAGGGCGCGCCCCGACGCTCGCGACGAACCAGCGCGGCATGCAGCGATTACCCCGCTCGGGGGAGAGCCATTCGGGGCGCAGGCCTAGGGATCTTACCTCCGAGGGCGGAACCGCGCATGCGGGAAAAAGGCGCGCCAACGTTGCGGCTTGATGCCCCCTACAGCTCGATCTCCGGGTACAGCGGGAACCGCCCCAGCAGGTCCCGCGCGCGCCCTTCCGCCTGCGCTCTCGCGCTGTCTTCGAGCGTGTAGTTGGCGAGCGAGGGCTTGCCGGAGGCGGTCTTGGTTGGGGCCGTCGCTCGGAGGACGCTGGCGATGATGGCGGCGATCTCCCGCATCTCGGCGGCGCCCATGCCGAGCGTGGTGACGGCGGGCGTGCCGATGCGCAGGCCACTCGTGTACCACGAGCCGTTGGTGTCATACGGGATCACGTTGCGGTTGAGGGTGACCCCGGCCGAGCGCAACGCCGTCTCGGCCTGGCGGCCGGTGAGGCCAAAGGGGCGGACGTCTACGAGGACGATGTGGTTCTCGCTGCCGCCGGTGACGACGGTCACGTCCTGGGACAGGAGGGCTTCGGCGAGGGCGGCGGCATTCTCGACGATGCGCCGAGCGTAGGTCGCGAACTCCGGCTGGGAAGCCTCGTGGAGGGCGACCGCCTTCGCGGCGATGACGTGCGGCAGCGGCCCGCCGAGCACGAGCGGGCAGCCGCGGTCGACGGTGTCGGCGAGGTCGGCGTCGCAGAGGACCATGCCGCCGCGAGGGCCGCGCAGCGTCTTGTGGGTCGTCGTCGTCACGATGTGCGCGTGGCGGACGGGGTCGAAGTCGCCGGTGTAGACCTTGCCGGCGACGAGGCCGGCGAAGTGGGCCATGTCGACCATGAACGTCGCTCCCACCTCGTCGGCAATCTCGCGGAAGATGCGGAAGTTGATCTTGCGGGGGTAGGAGCTGTAGCCGGCGATGAGGAGCAGCGGTCGCTCCTCGCGCGCTCGCTTCCGCACCTGGTCGTAGTCGAGAAGGTTGGTCTGGGGGTCGACCGTGTACGAGGCGTATTCGAAGAGCTTGCCGGAGACGTTCGGGCGGAAGCCGTGCGTTAAGTGCCCACCGGCGTCGAGGGCCATGCCCATCATCTTCTGGCTGCCGAGCTTGCGTCGCAGCAACTCCCAGTCTTCGGCGGAGAGATCGCGCACATCCTTGGCGTTCAGGCGCTCGAGTTCCGGCGCCTCGACGCGATGGGTGAGGACCGCCCAGAAGGCGACGAGGTTCGCGTCGATGCCGCTGTGGGCCTGGACGTAGGCGTGCTGGGCGCCGAAGAGCGACTTCGCCAGCTCGACGGCGCGCGATTCGATGGCGTCGACGTTGTCGCAGCCGGCGTAGAAGCGGTGGCCGGGCGAGCCCTCGGCGTACTTATCGCTGAGCCAGTTGCCCATCGCGAGGAGGACGGCGGGCGAGGCGAAGTTCTCGCTGGCGATGAGCTTGAGGTGCGAACGCTGGTCGGCGAGCTCCTGCCGGATGCTGTCGGCGACCTCGGGGAGGGCTGCGCCGACGACGTCGAGGGCGGCGCGGAAGGCGATGGTTTCGGGAGAGGCTGTCGAGGGAGTGGCGGTGGTTGTCTGCGCTTTCATGGGCCTTCTCCTAGACTCAGGACTCGGGACTCAGGACTCAGGATTGGTGCCCAGGCGCGCGGCGGTTGTTCGTGTCGCTTCCCGGTGGTCGATTCCACCTCGTGGCGCCAGTCGCGACGGGACGATTGTAGCAGATGTGGTTCGAGCGTGGGGAGGTCGAATCGGAGCGGATTGACTGTCAGCGGATTGCTTAGCGGACAAGCGGATGGGGTGCGCACCTGAAGGTGCTGGGCTACGAGTGGTCCGCCGAGGGCTGGCGGCCCGCCTCGTGTTCGCGCCAGGCGCACTCGTTGAGGGCCATGAGGCCGCCGGACATGAGGGAGTGGCCGCCGAGGAGGACGGGAATGTCGGCTTCGGTGGCGAGCCGGGTGAAGTCGCGGAGGAAGGGGTCGGAGATTGCCGTCCAGTTCCCCAGGTCGGAGAGGAAGCGGTCTTCGCGGGTAGCGTCGATGCGCATGTGGGCGAGGAGGACGCGGGTGTCGATGAAGGCGGCGTCGCCTAGCTGTGGGAGGAGTTCGAAGAAGCGGTCGATCCCGGCTGCTTCGATGACGAAGCCGAGCAGCGAGCGGGCGGTACCAGTAGAGGCTCGATCGTCGCTTTCGAGTCCTCGTTCCTCCGCGAAGAGGCGGACGCGGCAGGCGGTCTCGCGCTCGAGGTACTGCCAGGCGTGGCTGCCGACGCGGCCGGCGACCACGATCTGCGCCTCGCGGTCGGTGAGGAGCGGGAGGACGCGCTGGTAAGCAGTCAGGCTAAGAGCCTGACCCGTGGAATGGGTCTCGGACTCGAGGGAGCGGAGGTAGTCGCGGAGGCGCGGGCCTCCTTCGCCGGTGAGGGCGAGGACGGCGAGATCGGAGGGTGAGTCGATATCCATCTGGGTGGCCACGGTGCGTGGGAGCTCTTCGAGGGTAAGTCCGGCTGATTCCTCGATAGCGCGGGCGAGCGAGTTGTCGCGGTCAACCCCCTCGACTGCGGCGAGGACGTCTGGAGTGATCGGGAAGGCGACGAGATCGGACGAGAAGCGATTGTTTGTGCGCGCGCGGTCGCCCTCAAGACCCTGCGTGATTTGCGAGAGGCCAGCGCCGTCAAGCAATGGCATGCTGCCGCCGCCCAGGTAGACGACGGAGGTGAGGGAATGACGGCGAATTATCCCTGCCAGGCGGCGGCCGAAGTGGAAGGGGCCGTCATCGATATCGAGTTCGAGGCCCGGCGGAAGGTCCTGGTCGCATGCCTGGTCGGTGGCGAGGATGGTTCGCTCAAACGCGCCGGTGGAGAGGGCGGCTTCGATGGTATCGAGGGCACAGGTGAGGCGGGTGACGGCGACCATCTGCTCGACGGGCGTGTCGCCGAGGCCGCCTAGAAAGACGACGAGTGTGGGGCGTTCGCTCATGTTGGACGGTACCATTCAGGCTGAGTCGTCATCGGACGTCCGGCTCATCGTACCGCAGCCGGCATCATTCTTTGACCGGGCGCGGTTCTGAGAACAGCCTGACCCCCTAGGCAGTCGGATGGGCTACGGCTTCGGTGGACTCAGCACGAACGGAGCACGTTGGTCGTCGCGGGGGACTCAGCAGGCGACGGGGTGTTCGATCGGCTGGACTCGAACGCGGGGCATCAGGATATCGACCTCGCGGCGGCGGCAAAGCTCGGTGCCCGGAAAGAGGACGGAGGCGGTGCCTGAAGCGATGCCCAGTCGTAGCGCTTCCTTCATGTCTCCACCTTTGCTGAGGGTGAGAACGACGCCGGCGAGGAAGGCGTCTCCGGAGCCTACGGCGCTGACGGCGCGCACCCGGGGCGCGACGCCGCGCAGGAACTGGCTGTCCGCGACGGCAAGCGCACCTTCGCGGCCCCGTGTGACCACCACCTGGTTGACGCCGGAATCGTGCACCTGACGGGCGCCGTTGAGGGTCGATTTCTCGTCGTCGAGATGGCGGCCGAGGAGCCGCTCAAGCTCGCGGCGGTTCCCCTTCAGCATCTCAGGGTGAGCGGCGGCGCCCGCTGCCAGCGCAGCGCCATCGGCGTCGAGGACCGTATGAGCACCCATCTCGGTGGCGAGCTCGATGAGATCCGTATAAATGGTGGCGTCAAGCGGCGGCGGAATGCTTCCCGCGATGACAAGCCAGTCGCCGGGACTGAGCCGCTTTCGCAAGCGCGTCTTGAGCTCGGCCACGTACTTGAGGTCTGTCTCCGGGCCCGGGTCGCTCAGAATCGTATTGATGTGACGGGATTCGTCGAGGATCGTGATGTTGGTCCGCACTTCGCCTTTGGTGTGCAGGAAGTCACAGGGGATGCCCTGCGAATTGAGGGTCTGCTCGATGTAGCGCCCGAGTCCGCCCGGCGCGAAGCCCATCGCCAGGCTCTCGCCGCCCAGCTCGTGGATGACGCGAGAGACATTGATCCCCTTGCCGCCGGGATCGGAGCGGACGGACTTCACGCGAATCGTATCTCCCGCAACGAACTTGGGCAGGACGAGCGTGTGATCGATGGCTGGGTTAAGCGTGACGGTGATTATCATTCGGGTTCAGGCAAGATCATTGCGTAGCCGCCGTCCTGCCGGCGGTAAAGGAGGGCAAGCGTGTCCTTGTCGGCGTCCTGGAAGAGGAAGAAGTTGTGCCCGAGAAGCTCCATCTGATCGATTGCCTCGGCCTCGGTCATTGGCTTCATGGGGAAGCGCTTGATACGCACGACGCGGCCCATCACGAGCTCAGCATCGGGCGGCAGGGCTTCTCGAGCTTCATCTTCATCAACCGGCAGGCGATTGTCCTTGGCGATACGTCGCTCGCTGCGCAGCACTTTCGTCTCTTTGAAGCGCTTGACCTGGCGCGACAGGGCGTTGGTGGCCATATCGATAGCCGCCTGCATCTCGAAGCTGCGCTCTTCGGCGCGGAGAAAGGTGCCGTTCGCGCTGACGGTAACCTGGACCACGAAACGGCCCTCGCTGCCTTTGGCCTCGCGACGGACATCGACGATCGCATGGTCGGCAATCGGAAGGTAGCGGGTCAGCTTGTTCAGGTGATCTGCCGCGTACTCGCGGAACTGATCGCTGATCGTGAGATGCTGCCCGCGAAAGATTATGTCCATGCCCTCTTGCTCTCGATCATTACGCCCGAGCGATTCAATTGTAAGCCCGCCCTTTTAGGCCTTCAACAGTCGAAATGTTAGAGTTGCAGCCGGGATGGTGGTCCCGGCCGCTTCAATCTTCGCGCGCGAAGGCGAGCCCGAAGACCGGTCCGGCGCCCGTCTCCATAAGAACGCGGGCGCAAGCATCGAGGGTCGCGCCCGTCGTCATGACATCGTCGACAAGTAGAACGCCGCCCTCCGGGACGCGCTTTCCCGACTTGAAGACACCGCTGACGTTCCGGCGGCGCTCGTCGCGATCGCTCAGCCGGTATTGCGGCGGAGCGCTGCGCGGCCGGATGAGCGCTCGCGGCTCTAACGGCACGGCCGTAAGGCGGGCGAGCTCCTTCGCCAATAGCTCCGATTGGTTGTAGCCGCGCTGGCGCCGACGGCTTCCGGCAAGGGGAACGGGGACGATGGCGTCGACGGGCGGGTTCCAGTCCACCAGTCGCTCAGCCATGAGGGCGGCCATCCGGGGAGCGATAGACGAGAGGCCGCGAAACTTGAGGGCGTGGACGGCATCGCGGGCGGCGGCCTCGTAGACGAACACTGCTCGGACGGCCCTGAAGCTCGGACGAATGGCGCGGCAACGTAGGCAGACGCGCCCCGGCAGGAACTCGCGGGCGCGCTCTCGAAAGGGCATCCAGCAAACCGGGCAGCGGGGAGAATCGGCCCGGGTTACCGCGGCGATACAACTGTCGCAAATGAGGGGGCCGAAGCTAGCGCAGGAGACGCAACGAGGCGGAAAGGCGAGATCGAGCGCCCGGTCTAGAAGCCGCACGGCGGCCGGTCGCCGCCCGGCAACCAATCGCAATTCAGTCACGAGCTGCCGGGTCCCGCTTGGCCCCCGTCAGACGGTCGATGGAATCGAGCACGACATTGCGGACGGCGGCGCGGTCGGACATCTTGTCGAGCATCCCGTAGGTGGCCGCTCGTCCCGTCGACACGGCTCCGTTCTCGGCGACATACTCGGTGGCCCGCCGAAGATCGGACAGGAATGGCTGGACGATGGTGTCGTGGACAGGAGTGACCATACAGTGAAGGCTGGGCGGGAGCTGCTGGCGGTCCGGGTGCCAGCCGGCCTCGTCGAGGGCGTCCGCAACAGCGTAGACGTCGAGCGAACCGGAGGCAAAGGCGAAGACGCTCATTTCCGGCCGGCCAAGGACCTTGAGTTGCGGGATATCGTTGATTCCTTCGATCAGAGCGGCCGTCGTGTCCATAATCACGCGCGCGAGCCGAGTGTAGCCTTCGACGCCGAGGAAATTCAGGACAGCCCAGGCTGCCGCAATCGCGCCTCCGGGGCGGCTTCCGGCGAGCGTCGGGGAGCCGTAAAGGCCTCCGGGCCAGTCGCTGACGGCAAAGAACTGGTGCCGACGAACGTCGCGGTCCCGGTAGAGCACAACGGAGGCGCCTCGGGCCGAGTAGCCGTACTTATGGAGATCGGCGGATATGGAGGTTACACCGGGCACGCGGAAGTCCCAGGGCGGGACGGCATAACCCAACCGCTCGATGAACGGAAGGAGATACGCGCCCAAGCAGGCGTCCACGTGGCAGAGCACGCCTCGTCCGGCGGCGAGTCCGGCGATTTCGGCGATCGGGTCGATCACGCCGAAGGGGTAGCAGGGCGCGGATCCGGCGACGAGGACCGTGTTGTCCGTGATCGCCCGGCGGATGGCGTCGACATCGGCCCGGAGGTCGTCTCTTAGCGGCGTGTGGACGATGTCGACATCGAGGTAATGAGCAGCCTTGTCGAACGCCGGGTGAGCGGTGACCGGCACGATGATCTGGGGATGGGCAATCTCTTTCTCCGCGCGAGCCCAGTCGCGGGCGGTCTTAACGGCCATGAGGATGCTCTCGGTGCCTCCGGACGTCATGTTGCCAGCTGCTTCTGGGTGATGGAGGAGGTCGCCCGTCATCGAGATCACCTCTGACTCGAACTTCTTAAGGCTCTTGAAGGCGCCTGGGCCGAGGCCGTTGGTGTAAAAGGCGGTCGTGTAGGCTTCCTTCAGTACGTCCGCCACATCGTCACCCGCGAAGTAGACCAGCGAAAAGATCTTGCCGCCACGCCAGTTCGCATCGCGGGAAATGGCGTCGGTGATGCGAGGGGTGATTTCTTCGCGGGAGGCGCTTTTTTGGGGAAACTGCATGACGGTGCTCCTTCGGGGCAGATGGGCAAGATATTAGCAGAGAGCGCCATATTGAGGAGCGAGTTAGACCGAATGCGCCGGCGGCAGACCGCGGCTGTCGTTCTATGTGGGGCGCCGGCGGACAGACCTGAAGGTCTGTCCGTACGTATCGCACCTCGCCTTGTCGCCATATGTACCGCACCTCGCCTTGTGAGCCTCATAGGGCTGGATTAGACTGGATGGGCCATGAAGGCTAGAGTGCGCTTGTTCGCGCGGCTGAGCGAGCTGGCGGGAACGCGCGAGGCGGAGGTGGAGGTGGGCGAGGGGTTGACGGCCGGCGAGGTGTACCGGGCGCTGTGCGGGCGCTATCCGGCGCTCAGCGGGCTCAACGGCAGCATTCGGTACGCCGTGAACGGCGAGTACGCCGAGCCCGGGCACCCGGTCGGCGAGGGCGACGAGGTAGCGCTGATTCCGCCCGTAAGCGGGGGCTCGCATGCTGTTTGAGGTAACGAGCGCAGTGCTCGACCCTCAGCGACTGATCGACCACGTGCGCAAGGACGAAAGCGGCGCGGTCGCGCTGTTCAGCGGTGTCGTCCGCAACGAAAATCTCGGGAGGCGGGTGCTGTATCTAGAGTACGACTCCTATCAGGAGATGGCGGAGCAGGTGATGCGTGAGATCGCCGATGAAGCGCTGGCGCGGTGGCCGATCACGGACGTCGCCATGCAGCACCGGACAGGACGGCTCGAGATCGGAGAGGCATCGCTGCTGGTAGCGGTCTCGGCGCCACACCGCAAGGCGGCGTTCGAGGCCTGCCACGCGCTCGTCGACCGCTTCAAGGAAGTCGCGCCGGTCTGGAAGAAGGAAGTGTGGGAGGGCGGCGAGGAGTGGATCGAGGGCGAGGCAGTCAACCGCAGCGGGTAAGTGTAAACTAGCGCCAACACGCATCGGAGGAGGACGCCCATGAGTGATACAGAACCCGCCGCACCGACAGAGCCCACCGCACCTACCGAGTCCACGCCATCCCCCGCATCGCCCACCAGGGAATCAATTCGGGCGGAGCTGGAGGCGACGAAGACGCAATACCACGCGCTCCGGAACTCGCTCTCTGAGGAGGACTGGAAGCAGAAGAGCGGGAACCCGTCGTGGAATGTGCGACAGCTTATGTGGCACATGTCGTGGGCGAACGGCTACACGATGCAAGGCGTGGAATCGTGCCGCAAGGGCAAGGGAACGAATCCGCCGAACTGGATCGCCGACTTCGGGAACACCTGGATTACGCGCATCGGCTCGCGTGGAGCGACGCGGGAATCCGTCGGCGAGAAGTACGATGAGTCGCACGCGAAGGTCCTGGCCGCGCTGGAGGGAGTGCAGGAGGACGAGTGGCAGAAGGGCGCGCGCGTGTTCAACCAAGATTTGACGATCGAGAAGATATTCAGAAGCATCCGGGAGCACTTCAAGGAGCACGAGCGGGATATCAAGAAGGGGCTGGGGCGCGCCTAGCCTTTCCTTCAGTTCGCGTGATCCGCTATACGAGGCATGCGCGCGAGCAAATGGCGATCCGGCGATTACTGAAGCCGAGGTAGAAGAGGTCCTTCTCTTCTATCACACCCGGTATAAAGATCGGAAAGGTAACGGCATCTGGGTTGGACACCCCGGCGGGAGACGAATTAAAGTTGTGACGGCGAGAGGCATGGAGCCGGAGCTGGTCACTACAGCTGCCGATTGAGGAGCAACCGTGGAGTTCCGCTACGACAAAGAGGCAGACGCGATCTACGTGCGACTGAGGCACGAACAGTACGCATACCGGGAGGAGATCAATACTGAACGTCGCATCGACTACGCCGCTGACAGGAAGCCGATCGGCGTTGAGCTGCTATGCGCAAGCGAAGGCGTGGACTTGCGCAACTTGCCCGAGCAAGACGCGATCTCCGACTTACTTTCACAGCACCACATCAAAGTCCTCGCGTCCTAGGTGTCGGATGAAGTCGTCACGCCGGCGGACGATCTCCAGTATTGCCCCCGCTGCGGCGCGCCACTAATCGTCCGCCTCCTGCCAACAGAGGACCGGCCGCGCCTAGTCTGCGACCGCGGGCACATTCTCTACGTCAACCCGAAGTTGATCGTCGGTGTGATACCGGAGCCGGGGTGTACTCGGGGCCGGGGCCGCACGGGCCGGGGATCGTCTCGATCGTCTTTCGAGGCGAGGTCGCGGAGCCCGACCTGAATCCGGGGCGGGAGGCACTCGAGGCGCGTTGGTTCGAGGCTGAGGATATTCCCTGGGACGACCTGGCCTACGACACGACGCGATGGGCGCTGCGCGACTGGTCGAAAGGAAGGGGATTAGCCGCAGAGTCCGCTCATCAGGCGCAAATGAGCGCGGATGAGACAAAAGCGGACGAAGCGCCGGGGCCGCACTAGGCGCGGCGGGGCGGGCGGCCGCGGGGGCGCGCGTAAGATGTCGTCGCCGGGTCGGCCTTGCCCCAGAAGTCGAAGCCGCCCATCAGGAGCATGGAGCTGATCTGGGGGTCGGTGAGGCGGGTGCGGACGCGGGCCTCCATGCTAACTGCGTTGACATTGGTCGTGACAACGGTCGGAAGGGAGGCGTTGTAGCGGTAATTGAGGAGCTGGAAGAGCTTCTCGTCAGCCCAGGGCGTGCTGCTCTGCGAGCCGAGGTCATCGAGGATGAGCAGATGGACGTTCTTGACCCGCTCGAATAGCTCATCGAATGATCTCGGGTTGTGCGGGCTGAAGCCGACTCTCAGCCAGTCAAGCAGGTCTGGCGCCACCACCATCATGACGGCGATCCCGATATCGCGGCAGTAGTTGCCAATCGCGGCAGCGAGGCGGGTCTTGCCTCGGCCGGTGACGCCGGCGATGAGCAGCCACTCCTTGGGGTCTTCCGCGTACTTCATCGCCTGCCGGTAGGCGTTTGTGATGTCCGCCTGTTCTTCGCGGTGGTCAACCTGGACGATGCGCGGGTCGAAGCTTTTGAAGGTCATGGCGCGCAGGTGAGGGAGTTCGAGAGCATCTAGGTCTCCGATCGCAAGTCGTGTACCCGACTCCAGATAATGGATCGTCGAGATGGTGCCGTCGCTCAGCCGGCTCTGCAGGCGGGGATCGAACTCGGCCGGGTCGAGATTGGTGGTGAAGACGGTGGGCAGCTGCGCGTTGTAGCGGTGGTTGATGAGCTGAAAGAGCTTTTCTTGCGCCCAGGGAGTCGCGCTCTGTACGCCGAGGTCGTCGAGAATGAGAACGGGTGCGGACCGAACGAGCTCGAACAGCTCGTCGTAGCCCACGTCGCTGCCGGGCTGGTAGGCCGAGCGAAGGTGATCGAGGAGGTCCGGCACGACCATAAAGAGCGCCGGCACGCCGGACTCGATACAGCGACCGCCGATGGCGGAGGCGAGGTGAGTCTTACCGCAGCCGCTGGGGCCGGTGAGGACGAGCCAACCTTCGGGTTGTTCGGCGAACCGCCGGGATGCCTGGACAGCGCGCGAGAAGTGCTCCTGGTGTGAAGGGTTTGGGCTACGGCCCAGCGGGCTGAGATCGGCGAACGTCAGCCGGGCGAGCGGCCCGAGGTTGCTGTACCGCTGGAGGCGGACGTGCCGCTGGTCCTCTCGCTCATCGGCGATACAGTCGCAGGCAAACGCCTTGCCGAAGTCTGGATGGCCGAGGCGCACCGCTTTGCGCACGAACCCGGCACCGCCGCAGCGAGGGCATAGTTCTTCGCCCTCGTCGAGAGCGGGTTCAGGGATCGGGTCCGGCGGCGAGCCGCCGTTTGCCTTCGTGGTAGCGGCGTTCAAGCCACTCGACTTGAGGATCTCTTCCAGACTCTTCATCTTGCCTGCCCTCGGCTTCCCACCTACGCAGGATGCTCTCGATATAACGCCAGTTCGCCTTGTTGAGGCTGACAGCCTCGCGGAAGGCGTCGCGGATCCAGTTGTGGGGGTATCGCCCTTCCGCCTCAGTTAGCTCGTCCGCGATTAGCGGCGTGAGCGGCCGGATGTTCTGTTCGTACAACGCGAAGATGCCTGAGTTGTTAGCTTTGGAGGCGGCCGGGAGCGGCTCGTCGAGCCGGAGCTCGCGCGTGGTCAACTCCTCCAGTGACTTTCGGTTGGCGGGTGTGTTCACGACATACAGCTCGTCCTCCCGGCCTCCAGATTGAGCGCGGGCGCGAAGGAGCGTGCCCCGCCAGACCGCAAGGTCTAGGCCGCGATCGAGGGCGTCATCGCCGGGTCCGAGATGCGCCAGGGAGCGAGCGAGCGTCGTGTCAGCGGCTAGCTCACGCTTCGTGAGAAAGCGTGGGGATCGGCGTCTGAGGTGTTGAGCGAAGAAGAAGTAGAAACTCACGACGAGCTCCTCAGCGGCCTCGATTTGAGGGAGGATGGTAGAGAAGAACTGGTTGGGTATGGCGCTAGAGAGGCCGGAGTTGGGAAAGCCTGTGGAGGGTTCTACAGATCGCGAGGTGGCTGGTCCGCTCATGCCTTCAACACCTCAGAATGAGCGGAGAGAAGCGCGTGATCAGCGTTTTAGGGCGGTCAGGCAGGGCCTCCCCTATCGACTGGCTGGCGAACCTCATACTTCGGGCTCGGGCGGGGGCTCTTCTTCCCACTCTTCCGGCTGGCGGACGAGGAGGTCTTCGAAACGCGCGATCTTCTCGCGGAAGCGAAGGTGGATGGTCCCGGTGGGGCCGTTGCGGTGCTTGGCGAGAACGATCTGTGTGATGCCGGCAGGGTAACCGTCTGTCGGGCGGTCGGGATGCTGACGCTGCCACTCCTCCCGCGAGACGTACTTGTCCTCGCGGTAGATGAACATGACGACGTCGGCGTCCTGCTCGATGCTGCCCGATTCGCGGAGGTCGCTGAGTTGAGGGACGTTGTTGTGACGGGACTCGGCCGCACGGGAGAGCTGAGAACAAGCGACGACCGGGACATCGAGGTCTCGGGCAAGCTGCTTGAGCGAACGGGAGACGTAGCTGACCTCCTGGACGCGGTTCTCGTTGCGGGCCCCGGACTGCATGAGCTGAAGATAGTCGACGACCACGAGATCGAGGCCCCCGCGTTCGCGTTGGAGTTGGCGCGCCTTCGATCGCATCTCGGCCACGGTTAGCATCGCTGAGTCATCGAAGTAGATCGAGAGGTCGGACAGCAGCCCGAGCGCTTGAGATATCCTTCGCTCATCGCGGTCGGAATGCTGGCCGAAGGCGAGACGCGCGGAATCGACGGCCGACTCCATCGCGAGCATGCGCTGAACGAGCTGCTCGGCGGCCATCTCGATCGAGAAAAAGGCAACCGTTGCGGACTGGCGTTCGGCCGCTGACTTCGCAAAGTTGAGGACGAGCGAGGTTTTTCCGAGGCTGGGCCGGGCGGCGACGACGACCAGGTCGCCGCGCTTGAGTCCGGTGGTGAGGAGTGTGTCGAGGTCCATAAAACCGGTCGTGATAGCGCGGACATCGCTCGCGACTGTGCCCGTACCAGCCGCGACCGACTCCAAGTAGCCAGTGAGGAGCTCTCTTATATGGACAAAGTCGCGAAGCGTCTCGCTTTCGAACGCGGCGGCGAGTAGCGCTTCGCCGCGGGAGCGGACATCCGTCACGTCCGGACCACCAACGTACGCGATGCGGGCAATCTCGCCGGAGGCGCTGATGACCCTGCGATAGATCGCGTCCCGGACAACCATTCCGGCGTAGTGCTCAACGCCGACGGAGGTGGGCAGGTCCGTGACGAGACGGCTGAGGTAGGCGGCCCCGCCAACATCTTCGAGGCGGTTGCGCCGCGCCAGCTCGTGGGCGACGGTGATCTGGTTTATCGATTCGCTGCGGTCCCAGAGCGCGCGGCAGGCGTCGTAGACCCAGGCGTTCTTCTCGCGGAAGAAGTCTTCGGCCTTGAGCCTAGGCGCAACTTTATAGATGGCCTCTGAATCGACGAGCAGTGATGCGATGACGGCCTCTTCCGCGTCAATATCGTGCGGAGGCAGCGTCTCCGCGCGTCCGGCCTCGACGACCATGTGTGCCCCTTTTCCCCCAAAGACTCCCGCGCGGGGCCGGCCGCTCAAGAAACGAACGGGCCTGCGTGGGAGGCTATGTCTCTACGCTATCGTTCTCTAGTTCTTTCTCTAGTTCTTCGTCGGCCGACTCTTCGCCGGCATCGCCAGCCTCGGCTGGTGGTTCCTGTTCAAGAATCTCTTCCTCTATCAGCTCCTCGGAAGCCGCGGACACTTCGGCTTCCGCCTCGGACTCGATCGCCACCTCTGGGGACTCCTCAGCTGCTTCCTCCGCAGGTAACCCGCCCACGGGCACGACATTAACGGTCACCGTCGCGAGGACATTGCGGGTGACCTTGATCGTGACTTCGTGTCCGCCCAGCTCTCGGATCGGCTCCTTCAGGTCCACCTGCCGATGCTCGAGTTCCACGCGGGTGACGGCTTGGAGCGCCTCGGCGATGTCCCGGGCCGTGACGGAGCCGAAAAGCTTGCCTTGCTCGCCCACGCGGACTTCGATCTCCACTGCCTTGCCGTCCACTTTCGGGAGCACGCGATCGCGGGCTTCCTCATCGACCTTCTCCTGGCGGCGCTCCTCCTTGCCGGCCTTAGCCTGTGCGATGTTGATGTAGTGGTCGGTCGCGGGCGCGGCCAGCTTGCGCGGAAGGAGGAAATTGCGGGCAAACCCGTCGGCAACGTTCTTGACGTCGCCGGTGCGGGCGGTGCCTTCGACCTCTTCGAGGAAAACGACTCTCATGACGATCTCCTTCAGACTAGATGGGGCAATGGGGAGAGGATAGCGGGTTGTCCACTTTGGGTCATTACAGGATGTTCTCTTCTGTCGACAGCAAGCGTGGCGGACTGTTCATTGCCGATTTTAGAACGGATGTGCGCCGGGCGTCAAACCGGCTTGTCAATCAGCGCCCGCTCGAGCCCGCTCTCGTAGGAGTCTCGCATTACGTCGAGCGAGAGGTCGATCGGGCCGAGGCGGAGGCGGCGTTCGGCGGTTACGCGGCCGATTCGCGCATAGGGGATGCCGCCGGCGCGGGCGATCTGGTCGAGAGCGCCCCGCTCGCCGGGGCGGGTCGTGAGGATGACCCGCGATTGCGCCTCGCCGAAGAGCGCAGCGTCTAGCCGCAGGCCAAGGTCGGCGCCGGACGCGTCGAGGCCTTTGCCTCCCGCGAGGCACATCTCGGCCAGCGCGACAGCCAGCCCGCCGTTGGAGCAGTCGTGGGCGGCGGTGGCGATGCGCTGCCGGATGAGGGCGAGGACAGCACGATGCAGGCGGGCTTCGAGGCCGAGGTCCATAGTGAGCCGGCCACCGATTAAACCACGGATTTCCTTCAGGTATTCGCTTCCGGCAAGCGAAGCCGCGGGCTGCTCAAGCATCGCGCCGAGGACGAAGACCTCGTCGGCGTCGTTAGCGAACGCCATCCCGCAATGGCGGGTGACGTCGTCGAGAATGCCCAGCATGCCGATCACCGGGGTTGGGTAGATGCTCCGGTCGTCGGTCTCGTTGTAGAGGCTGACGTTGCCGGAGATGACCGGCGTTGCGAGTTCCGAGCAAGCGTCACTTATGCCGCGAATAACCTCCTGCATCTGGTAGTAGACCTCTGGGCGTTCGGGGTTGCCGAAGTTGAGGCAGTCGGTCACCGCGACCGGTTGTGCGCCGGTGCAGACGACGTTGCGAGCCGCCTCGGCGACGGCCATCGCTCCGCCGGCGTAAGGGCTGAGCTGAGCATAGCTGCCGTTACCGTCGACGCTGATCGCGATGGCCTTCGGTGTGCCTTTGATTCGCATTACGGCGGCGTCGGCGCCGGCTGCGACGACGGTGTTCGCGAGGACGCTCTGGTCGTATTGGCGGTAGACCCAGCGCTTCGAGGCGATGTTCGGAGAGGCGAGGAGGCGGAGGAGGGCAGCGTTTGGATCTCTCACCGCCGTCCCCTCTCCCGTGCGCGCGAGAGGGGAGGATCCGTCGCCATCAGCCGCCGGAGCCGAAGAAGCGGAAGCTTCGAGGTCGGGAAGCGACATGATGTCGAGGGCCTCGAGCTCGTCGAGCTCAGGCGGGCGGACGCCTTCGCGGGTGTATTCGGGCGCTTCGACGAGAGTATCGACGGGGAGCGTAGCCACCTCGCCGGCGCCGTCCATAATGTGAATGAGACGATCGTCGGACACGTGGCCGATGATCGTCCAGGGGACCTCCCAGCGCTCGAAGAGACACGCGACATCGTCCGCGTGGCCTTTACGGACGATAATGAGCATGCGCTCCTGCGACTCGGAGAGCATGACCTCATATGGCGTCATGGATTCCTCACGGCGCGGGACTTTCGCTACATCGATCACGAGGCCGGTCCCCCCGCGCGCGGCCGATTCGGCGCTGGATGCCGTGAGCCCGGCCGCGCCGAGGTCCTGGATGCCTGTGATCCAATCAGAATGGTGGTGGGCAAGGTCGAGGCAGGCCTCCATGAGCATCTTCTCGAGGAAGGGGTTGCCCACCTGCACCGCGGGCCGCAGCTCCTCGAAGCGCGCGTGGGGATCGGTGCGGGAGGCGAGGCCGGAGGCGCCGTGAATACCATCGCGGCCGGTATCGGCGCCGACGAGCATCAGCAGGTTGCCCGGACCTTCCGCCTTTGCGCTCGCGAGTCGATCGATGGGCGCGATGCCGACGCACATGGCGTTGACGAGTGGGTTGGCGGAGTAGGCGCTTTCGAAGAAGACCTCGCCGCCGACGGTCGGGATGCCGAGGCAGTTGCCGTACCAGGCAATGCCGGCGACAACGCCGTCGAAGAGATAGCGGTTGCGCGCGATCGCCTCAGGGCCGGGGCCCGAATCCGCTGAGGGGATGGAGGTGTCGTTAGGAGTAATCGGGCCGAAGCGAAGAGAGTCTAGGATGGCGATTGGGCGCGCGCCCATGGCGAAGATGTCGCGGACGATGCCGCCGACGCCGGTGGCCGCGCCCTGGTAGGGCTCAATGGCTGACGGGTGGTTGTGCGATTCGATCTTCAAGACCACGCATACGCCATCGCCGATATCGATCGCGCCTGCGTTTTCGGTGCCGCGGCGGGTGAGAACGTAGGGGCCTTCGGCGGGCAGCTGGCGAAGAAGCGCCTTCGAGTTCTTGTAGCCGCAGTGCTCGCTCCAGAGCGCGCCGAACATCCCGAGCTCGACCTCGTTGGGCTCGCGGCCGAGGCGCTCGACGATGAGAGCGTACTCATCGCGGCTGATAGCGATGGTATTCAAGACATCCTGGGTTACGGGCATGCTCTCAGGATACTGGGTTTCGGCCTGCACGGCGCTGCTATCTGAACTCGAAGCGGACCTTCTCGCCGAAGGGGATGAAGGCGGCGAGGCCCGGAGCATACGTGAGTTCCGAGGGGTTGACCCCATCTCGTACCTCGAAAACGACACCGACTCGTTCCGTCTCGCCCCGTTCGAGCTGAACCCGGCCAAGCGGACGCGCCTGAACTAGAAGTGGGTCTTGATCCCGCCCCTGCATGTCCTTTAGCCCGAAGTGCTGCTTGTTTACGGATGTGAACGTGGAGTCGACATTGGTGATCTCAAGCTGGAACTGAACGAAGCGGTAGCCGGCTTTCGGCTGCCGGAAGACACCCGACAAGTTGTATGGGTCCTCGGCACTCAGGAGCACGACGAGATTCCCGTCGATATCGGCGGGAGCGGTGGAATCTCCGGCGAGTATATCGGCGTACCTTATCGACACTCGTTCAGTGCTCGCCGTAAAGCTGCCAACAAGCAGCGCGACGCCCACGAAGGCTGCGATCAGAGCAATGCCGACCGGGAAGATCATTACCGCCGAGACGGCGATAGCCCTGCCGGAGCCCGGGCGGGCGTCCGCGCGTCTGCTGAAGGGAGGAAATTCGTCGCGGAGGAGCGAAGAGTAGGCGGTCACGCGGTAATACCAGCGCATTACGCCGACGATGTAGTTGAAGAGGGAGCGCGGGAAGCGCCCGGTAATGAGAATCGCGACGTAGGCGATGATTTCTGCGAGGAAGGCGAAGAATCCTAGGAAGTAGAGGGCTATCTGGTGGAGGAGGACGAGGAACCACTTGACGAAGATGAGCCAGCGGCTGAGCTTCTCGGGATAATCGACATCATAGGTGACCGCGTAGCGGCCGGGGTCCGACGAGAAGGGCGGGTACTCGTCGCGGAGTAGCGCCATGTACGCGTGGACGTTAGCGGTCCAGCGATTGAACGAGACGACAAGCTCGAACAAGCCTTTCGGGTAGCGCCGGGTGAAGAGGATGGCGAACCAGGCGATGAAGGTGATGATCCCCACGACTGTGCCCAGCGCGTAAACGACCAGCAGCTGCGGGACCGCGAGGAGCAGGCGGACGAGGGTGCTTACCCGTGACAGCTTTTGCGGGTATTCGACGTCGAATGTGACGGGATAAGCGCCGGGCGCGCGGGCGAGGAGAGGCAGCGGGCGCAGGAAGTTGATGCGCGCGCCGCAACGGAGGCAGAAGTTGAAGTCGGGCGCGTTAGGGGCACCGCAGTTGTGACAGAAGCGTTCTTCGGGCGGCGGCTGGATCAAGCGGACGCCTCAGTCACAGTTCCGACCAATCGCCGGCTTAGACCCCTACCCCCTGCCTCGCCCACTCGACCACTGATTGCCACAAGAGCAGGCCGTCTTCGCCGCCCATGAGCGCCTCGCAGGCGCGCTCCGGGTGCGGCATCATACCGAGCACGTTGCCGCGCTCATTGACGATGCCGGCGATGTTGCGCTCGCTTCCGTTGGGATTGGCGGCCGACGTCACCTGGCCGGTGGGGGTGCAGTAGCGGAATACGATGCGGTTGCCGGACTCGAGTTTCGCCAGCGTGGCATCATCCGCGACGTAGCGGCCTTCGCCGTGGGATATCGGCATCGTCAGCACCTGTCCGGGCTCGCATGGGGTCGTGAACGGCGTCTCGGCGTTCTCGACCCGAAGATGCACCCATTCGCAGCGATACTGCAGCGAGTCGTTCCGCACGAGCGCGCCGGGCAGGTGGTGCGCCTCGCAGAGTATCTGGAAGCCGTTGCAGATGCCAAAGACAGGCTTGCCTTCTTCCACGTGACGACTGACAGCGGCCATTACCGGCGAGAAGCGGGCGATGGCGCCAGTCCGCAGGTAGTCGCCGTACGAGAAGCCGCCCGGCAGGACGACGCAGTCGTAGGAGGAGAGATCGCCTTCCCGGTGCCAGACGAGGTCCGCCTGGTGTCCCATCACTTTGGAGAGCGCCCACTGGCAGTCTCGGTCGCTCCAGGTGCCGGGGAAAACGAGGACGGCGAAGCGCATCGATTCCATTATGGAACACGGAACAGGGAACAAGGAACAAGACTCGTCAACGGCGCGCCACTACGAGACTAAAGGTCAGCGTTAAAGGAGACCGATCAGCGCGACGATCAGGGTTAGAAAGATGATTAATACGACGACGCCGAGAGCGTAAATGAGATCCCACGGAAGAATGGTTTGCCATTCACGAAAGCACATGCGGTGTTTCTCGCTTACGGGCACATCCTCAGGCGCCTTCACACCAAGGACGCAGGCCAGCACCAGCCGTTACGGCTCCTTGTTCATGGACGGCCAGTCCGGCTACGCTCAGCGCGTGACCAAGAATCGTGAACGTCCGCCGGTCGCATTAGAGATCGATGCGATCTTTCACCCTCATTCCATCGCGGTGGTCGGGGCGTCGGCGAATCCGGATACGCCTGGATATGATTATGTGCGTTCACTCCAAGAATTCGGGTACAAGGGGCGGATCTACCCGGTCAATCCGAAGGGCGGCGAGATCCTGGGGTTGCCGGCCTTTGCGTCGCTGCGCGACATCTCGGGCGGCGCGGACTACGTCATCTCCTGCATACCGAACGCCTACATTCTCGACCTTGTGCGCGATTGCGCCGCGGCTGGAGTAAAGGCGCTCCAATTGTTTACCGGCCGCTTCAGCGAGACAGGCCGCGCCGACGATGCGGCCCTCGAGGACGGGCTGCGCGAAACAGCGGCCGACGCCGGCGTCCGGCTGATCGGACCGAACTGCATGGGGTTGCTGTATCCAGAGCTGGGCATCTCCTTCCGGACGGATATGTCGCGGAAGCCGGGGCCGATCGGGTTCCTCTCGCAGAGTGGCAACCTGCTGTTCGAGCTGACGCACTTCGGGGAGTCGCGCGGGCTGCGTTTCTCCAAGGCAATCAGCTACGGGAATGCGCTCGACCTCAACGAGTGCGCTTTCCTCGAATATTTCGCGGACGACGCGGAGACGCGCGTAGTCGGCGCTTATATCGAGGGCGTGAGAGACGGCCGGGCGTTTATTCAGGCGCTGGGGCGAGCAGCCTCGAAGAAGCCAACCGTTGTCTTGAAGGGCGGCCGGACTGACGCCGGCGGGCGAACGGCCGTCTCGCACACGGCGGCGCTTGCGGGGTCGGCCGCCGTGTGGGACGCGGCGGTGCGTCAGTCGGGCGCGATCCGAGTCGAGACGGTGGAGGAGCTGATCGACACGCTGATCGCTTCCGCCTACATGAAGAGGCCGGTCGAGAGCAACCCGGCCGATCGGTCGTCCAGACCCCGGCTCGCGATGGTCGGTGCCGGAGGAGGCCGCTCGGTGCTGACGGCAGACCTCTGCGAAGAACTCGGGCTCCTGGTGCCGCCGCTTCCGAACGACGTCGAGGCGAAGGTGGCGGAGAAGGCGCCGGACCTGGCCGGATGGGTCACGAACCCGGTCGACCAGTCGATTCTGGCGGGCAGCGGGCTGGGGGGGGGGCAGGTCCTGGAATGGCTGGACGAGAGCCCCGACATCGACATGCTGGTGGGGAACATCGGCGAGCCGTGGGCATTCGGGCGGCCGAACGGCGAGGCCATCGTGCGGCGGGTAACCGAGCGCTTCATCGAAGTGGCAGCGAAAACCAAGAAACCCTTCGCGGTGGTCCTTGGGCCGTCGGACTACGGCCACGAGGACCGGTGGCGGTTCATATCAGAGGCGCGCGAGCGTCTGGTCGAGGCCGGCGTGGCAGTCTTCCCGAGCGTGGAACGGGCGGTCAGGACGCTGGCGCGGCTGGCAGGGTAATGGAGGGGGCGCCGGGACTAGAAGGGGTAGCCCTTCCCGCCTTGCTGGCCCTTCATGCAGGAGATCTCGCCGATATGGTTCGACGAATGGATCACAGCAATCATAGAAATGAAGCCACCCAGGGACATCTTGCCCAGGCCTGAACCTGACAGGTCAATCTCGCGGTCAAGGTCTTCGGGCTTCAGAGTATCGAGGTACTCCTCGGTGCTCCTGAAGACGGCGCGCATATAATCGAGCGCCGGTGGGAGATCTATCTGAACGCGTTGCGCCCACTCGCCGTAGTTGCCCATTGGATGCGGCTCGCTGGCGCCGGTCTTGCCCGCGTACGGGCCCATTGCGAGCGGCTGCTGGCCGGTCATCATTTTGAGGAAGAAGTCTTCGCCGGAGGTGAGATGATTAAGCAGGGCGGCTGGCGGGTTGGCGTTGCCACCGGGCTTCCAGCCCAGTTGCTCAGGGGTTAGGTCACCCACTGTGCCTTCGACAACTTCGTGGGCCTGCTTGACCTGATCCTTGAGAAGAGAGACTGCGTCCATGTGGATGACCTCCTTAGCTAAGTAAACGCTCAGGCAGGGCCATTATGGCTATCGCCATAGGCGGCGTCAAGCGGAGGGTTCTGCGCTAGACCGCGGGTGGAGCTTCCATAGGGTCCGCCGGCGGCTTCAGGTACGCGACACCCGCGGAGCCCGCTTTCTGGAGCTCTGCCTTCGTCGGTGACGGGTACTCGATTCGCGGATGGTAGATGCCGCGGAGCGTCGCCTTAAACGAGTCGGCAATCACGCGAAGGTCGCGCATCGTCAGGTCGCATTCGTCGAACTGGCCTTCAGCCAAGCGCTCCGCGATGACGCCGTCCACGAGTTCGCCTATCCTCTCGTGCGAGCGGTCGCGGCTCGAGCGGACGACGGCCTCGACGGAATCCGCCAACATGACGATCGCAGTCTCGCGGCTCTGCGGCCTGGGCCCGGGGTAGCGGAACTTCTCGGGATCAGTAGACGGATCGTGGGCGCTGGCTTTGCGATAGAAGTAAGTCACGAGGCGCGTACCGTGGTGCTCGGGAATAAAGGCTCGCACGCGCGCGGGCAGCCGGTAGCGACCGGTCAGCTTGAGGCCGATGCGGACATGTTCGGAGACGAGGCGGGCACTGACGTTCGGCTGAAGCTTGTCGTGCGGGTTCGCGGTGTCGATCTGGTTCTCGATGTAGTACTCGGGCTTCGCGATCTTGCCGATGTCATGAAAGTAGCAGCCCACGCGCACGAGCAGGGAATCAGCTCCGATCAGGTCGGCTGCGCGCTCGGCAAGGTTGCCGACGATCACGCTGTGGTGGAAGGTGCCGGGCGCCTTCTCCTGCAGGTCGCGCAGCAGCGGGTGACTGAGCTGCCCGAGCTCCATGAGCTGAATGCGTGTGGTCACGCCGAACATCACGCCGAGGACGACGGTGGCGCCCACCGTGATCACGGCGCTGCCGAAGCCTGTGAGACCGGAGACAATGAGCATCCAGAAAAGGTCAACGCCCTCGCGCTCAGGCGAAAGCAGCCAGAAGGCAAACAGGATGGCGAATGTCAACGCCCCGACAGCCACGCCAGCCATCGCGTAGTGGTTAACGCGTTCTGCGCGGCGCACGGCGAAGATGCCCGCGAACCCGCCGAGCAAGAAAGCGACCGGCATCTGCAACGCCTGAAGCGGGTCGTCGGAGATCGAATTGCGGGCGTCCGGCATGTAAAATCCGGCGAAGGCGGCCAGGATAGCGAGCAGGGCAGCGACCGCAACCGCCAAGCCGCCGTCGAGAAGCGTAGCTATCAGCATGCCAGCTGAACCTACCGGCAGGATGTACCCGAGGTACAGCCGGTCGTTGTCGGGTAGGGTTACCGAGAGGAACACTTTCGCTGCGGCCACCCAGAGGAAGACCAGCAGGCCCACCATCACCAGCCGGGCGAGGGTGTTCACCTCTCGCGGCTGGAAGAGGTAGAGGTACAACGCCAGCAGCGACGCCCCGATTATCCCGACGATGACCGCAGCGGCTGCGGCGTCAGCCTCTACGGTGTTATTGAGCAGCCCTGCGCCGCGAATCCGATCGATCATGTCCTGGTCGAGCGCGGCGCCCTTCGAGGCGACTACTTCGCCGTTGATGCGGAAGGTCTTGAAGGCGGGTTGTCCGGCGGATACGTGCGTCTCGCCGGGAAAGACCGGCGCGAGGACGAGAACGAGCGCAGTGCTGAGCGCCGCAGCGAACAGAAACGCTCGCAGCGGCGAAATAACATCGTTAGCCCTTCGTCTGGCCGGCATGGCGCTGCCCGCCCTTTGGCGGAGCACAATACATGATAGCAGACAGACGATTAAACAAATATTTCGATGACACTGTGGGAAAGTAGCAGCGTCAGGAAGCGGAGCCGGAAAGCAGCTCGGTTACGACTTCGTTCACCATGCGGCCGTCGGCGCGGTCACCAATGCGCTTCATAAGGACAGGCATCACCTTGCCCTTGTCCGCCGGAGAGCGCGCGCCCGTCTCGTCCATGATTTTGCGCGCCTCTGCGGCGATGTCTTCGCGTGTCAGCTGGGCTGGTAGGTAGGCTTGGAGCACGTCGAGCTCTAGCTGCTCCCTCTGCACGAGGTCATCGCGCCCGGCTTTCTTGAAGGCCTCGATGCTTTGTCGTCGCTGCTTAGCTTGACTGCCGATTACGGTCAGCACCTGTTCATCGTCCAGGGTCTGGCGTGCGGCGGCCGGATCGTCCTCGCCCGGCACCTCGGCCCTTGTGATGGCGGTCAGCAGCAGACGGAGCGTAGTCTTGCGGACCTCGTCGCCGGCGCGCATTGCGGCCTTGAGATCCTCGGCAAGCGAGTCTTTTAGAGACATAGAGAGACGTTTCCGGGGGGAGGTGAAGACGGGTTCGGGTTTAGCCGCGCTGGGCGTTCTTGAGGCTCTTGCGGCGCTTGGCCGCGGCCTTCTTCTTGCGACGGACGCTCGGCGGTTCGTAGTGCTCTCGCCGGCGCGCCTCGGCCAGGATGCCGGTCTGCTGGACCAGCTTGTTGAAACGCTTTAGGGCCTGGTCAAAGCTATCGCTGCTACTGATATGGACTTCTGGCAAAAATAATTCCCCTTTAAGATGCACCGGATTTTGGCGTTCTCGCGTATTCTATGGTTTGACGTTTAGGCTGTCAAGGAAATGTGCTTGCAGACGTGCGCGATCGCGTGCGGCGCGCCTCTCGATACGCCGCCTATGGCGGCTACTCGAGGCGAACGGGTGTCTTCGTGCGGATTGCCACTGAGTCCGCCGTTCGACCCGAGTAGTCGTTCACAAAAGGAAGGACGTATCGGGGGCCGTGGACGACGTGCCGTAATTAGTGCTGCTTTCGCTTTCGGTAGCCGGCCCAATCCTTCTTCTTTGCCGATTGCCCTAGGCTTGAGAAATCCCCGCGAATTAGCGCTTCCTTCTTGGCCCTGCTCCAGTTTTTAATCTCCGTTCCGCCGCCAACGCTTCTTCGCGCGTGGGGAACTGTTGCGACCAGACAAGGGTCACGGGCTGACGGGTTACTGTATAGCCGGGGATCACGCCCTGGCGATGTGATGCGAGCCGATTCTCCAGATCATCAGTGTGACCAACGTAATATGACTTGTCGACACAGAGGAGGATGTAGGCGAAGAAGGGCCGCGCCACGGCTCCGGTCCCTCGATACAGCGTCTAAAAGACACTACTCGGGACGAACGGTGTCCAAGACGAAGTTGGAATCTTCAATCCGCGGAGGGAAGGACCTTCGGCTGCATCAGTTCCATCAGCTTGCCGCAGCACTCCGCCTGCCCGTCCCCGGCTTTGATGCACAGCACCTCGGTGCCGCAGGTCTCGCACTGGAACCGCTTGCCTAGCTGATTGGGCATTCGCGCTGCCTCCCGGTCACTGCTTCTGCTGCATGGGCTGACCGCAACAGGCCAGCGCGCCGTCACCACCTTTGGTGACGATCATCTCAGTGTTGCACACCGTGCATTGGTAGCGTTTGCCTACCTGGTTTGCCAACGTTGTTCACCTCTTCCAGCGCAAAAATGGTAGCGCGAGCGCGTTCAAGGCGTCAACAGTCAGCGATAGCCGAGCCAAAATCGGTGCTACGGCGAACCCGCGTTAACTTCGATTTGCCCGCCCATGCTCGCGGGGTGGAAGTCGCAGCGGAATGTGTAGTTGCCGGACACCTGCGGGGCAAACGTTAGCTCACCCGACTCGCCGGGCTGGAGCGCTTCAGGGTCCGTGATCGCGTCGTCCTGCGTCTCGAATACACCATCGAGCCCGGCGATGCGGAGGTTGTGCTGCTGGCTGTCGTTATTTGTCACGCGGATGGTGATCGGCTCCTCGAGAGCGACGCTCCAGCGGTTGGGACTGAACTTCACATCGCTGATACCAATCGAAATGACTCGGTTCTCCGGCTGCGAAGCAGCGGCATCCAGTTCCTGGGTGGGGGTCGCCTGGCGTTGGAGCTGCGGAGTAGGAGCGGGAGCGGTGTCCTGAGCGACCGTCACGGTAGAGAGCGTGTCCTTCTTATCGTCGCTGCCGCAGGCGACGAGCAACACCGCAACGACCGCGGCAGTTCCAAGGGCCGCGCTTCTTCCGAACTTCACAACGATATTACGTCCCGGGCTTAGCCTGGGTCGCGAAGCCCCCGTCGGGCTCATTGGGTGACCGTAATTTCGCCCTTCATCTGGTCCGGGTGGAAGTCACAGCGATAGGGATACGTGCCTGGCTGTGCAACAGTGAAAGAAAGGGTGCCCGTAGCGCCACCGGGAATCAGATCTGGACTGGAGACAACGTCGTCGCCGCTGTCTAGCTGGGTGTCAGCGCCGGCGAAGCGCATATTGTGGGGCTGGCTGCCTTTGTTCGTAAGCTGAATTGTGATTGGGTCGCCGACCTTCGCCGCCATGGTTGGGTCTTGCTGTCCGTTGAGGTCGAAGAAGTTATCGTTTAGCGAAATCGCGACTGTGCCCGTGATCGGCGCGGGGGGGCCGGGTGTAGCGGCGGGCTGCGCACTCTTTTGCCCGCAGGGCG
Source organism: Chloroflexota bacterium (assembly GCA_005882985.1). Classification (GTDB taxonomy): domain Bacteria; phylum Chloroflexota; class Dehalococcoidia; order SM23-28-2; family RBG-16-64-32; genus CF-163. Next base: position 3,176 of record VBEJ01000122.1, on the reverse strand, counting down.
GAGTACCAACTTCGCCGGTTAGCGGACCCGTCGGTGGCAGAATCGGGCCTTGAAATAGCTCCGTGCCGGCACTATGCTCCGCCGCCTTGGTGCCCTCGGCGCCCCGTTCGACTGTTGCTTCGTTGCCTTGTTCGACCACCTCCGCCTTGACGTTATGCTTTCCGGCTGCGGTACCCTGCTGCGCCCGCTTGACTTGAATTGTGTCGCCTTGCTCGGTCACCGTGGAGTCCTTCGAGTGATCGACCGCGGTCGTGTCCTCTACCCCGCGTTCGACCGACAGGGAGTCTCCATTGACTGAGTTGATCTTCAATTTCTCGGACCCAATCTTGATCGTGGCGCCGGCGACAAGGCTACCTGCGTCGACGACGGTTATGGTGGTCGCATCTGCGGTTACGTCGGTCGCGAGTGTGGTAACCCAGGGCGCGGAGACCACTTCCATGACTTCGGAATCCACCGTGATCAGATCGCCAGCCTGAAATACGGATGGCTGCTCAAGAGTGAGCTCGATGTCGGAGGCGCCCGCTTCGCTCTTCAGTATGCTTCCAGCCGGAGCGTCAATTAGTCTCACTAGCTCATATACGGAGTCGTTTGGGTTATCGTCGATGCGTGCAAGGGGGCGCTCGCTGGCGGACGCGCGTGGTTCTGCTTTGAGGTCGGTGGCGTCGTCGAGCACTAGTCTGGCATCGCTGGCAGTGACAGCCTGCTGGAGATGTTTAGGGGGTTGGAATTCCGCCCTGTGATTCGCTTGCTCGAGTGAATACTCCCAACCAGATTCGCTTACGACGTTCGGATCGCTAGGGATATCGCCCTGGCTAACCGAACCGCCTTGCGGAGGCATGACGCCCGTAATCAAGGCAACCAACTGCTCGATCTGGTAGTCGTTGAGGGAACCGCCTTGTGACTGCGACCATGCGGGCATCAGAGTCCCGACTCGACCGCAGTGGATTGTGTCCCGGAAGCGGGATACATTTGAGCTCACTTCGCCGAGGGCAGTGGACCGCCTGCTCTCATCATTGAGAATGGCGCCCGGCAGGCCGCCGCGTTCCGTCAGCCCCTTGCCGGTCAATCCGTGACATGAGCTGCAATTGAGCGCGAACAGTGCCCCGCCGAAATCCACGTTCTCCCTTAGCTGTCGCGCCTGCGCTTCGTCCTGGCGGGAAGGGTCCCAGACGAAATACAGCAGAGTAGCCAGCGCGCCGACGAAGAGCAGGCCTATCATTACGTTGACCTGCTTGCTGGTATTCAAGGTGCCTTACGGACTCCGCTACGTCTTGTCCGGGGTCTTGTTGCCGGGTGCGTAAGGCACTGCGCGAGTGGGATTTTGCACACTTCCGCTGCCTTCAAAGGCGCGGCCGGTTTGCACTAGGAGACTGCGGTCCGACTGCACGGTAATCGGAAATACATCCAACGGCCTGGGCGCAGGCCCGGCAACGATGATTCCGCCCTCCTTCGTGTAAGTAGAGCCGTGGCAGGGACATCGGAACCATCCCTTGCGCCCCTGAAAGACAAAGTCGGGGCGCCAGGGAACGGTACAGCCCAAATGCGGGCACTTGCGCCAAAGGGCCAGCAGACCGCCGGGGGTGGTTTCGCCGTTGGGCGTGATGCCCGGCTCGAGGTTCAGAAGGAAGAATCGTCCCTCCGCAATGACGATTGGGTCTGCACCCTGAGCCGGCACTCTGTCCGGCGAAACAGGCACCGGCCCGCCGAAGCCGACAATTTTTCGGATCCACATGAAGTCCAGCGGGGACCCGAGTATTCCGACGAAAAGAAGACCGACAGCGCTCCAGAAGCCACCAAGAATGAATATGCGACGGGTGATTACATTTCGCTTGGGAACCGGTTTGGCGACCGGAGTATCAACGGCAATCGAGCGGGCAGGCACCGGTGCGGCGACAGGCGTCGCCGGGGCTACGCCCGCGCTCTCGGCTTCAGCTTCCAAACAGCATCGCTCCTCGGTCTATCCTGGATCGACTTTGATTTCCCACGGCCAAATCAGCGCTTGCCCCTGGCCGCGGAAGAAGCTGCCAACCAGAGACAGCACCAGGTAGGCCGTCATCACGCCCGTGAACATTGTAATAAACACATCCCGCCGCGTTCGGACCCAGCCGAGGCGAAATAGCACGTAGATGATCAGCACCGTGAAGAACGCGATTGTGGAGAGTGGGATTACCTGGTTAGCCATGATGTCCGGTATATTCAGATTCATTCCCTTCCACAGGTGAAGGCTCCCATAGCAGCAATCAACGTTGTTGAACGGCACCGGTATACGGTCAAGATCACGCGGCCAGTCCAGACGGCCGTCATCCGTCCCTAGAGCATCCGGCCAGGGAACGCTGAATTGCAGCCGCTTGGAGAAGTCCTTCGTCGTGACGATGCCCAGGTGCTTTGCCCCTGGCTCGTCCCGCAGACAAGGAAACCCGACGTGTTGAGCAGTGTTGTCACATGACGGGATCCACCGTGTAGCATACTCAAACTTCGTGCGGTCCCCGGCGTCGAACGCGACCAAGACGCCACAGACTAAAGTGGCGTAGACGACCGTGATGATGGTGATTCGAACCGAGTATTTAGTACCGAACCAGATGCCCTGTGCTTCACGGCTGCGGTCTAAGTACGGGATAGCTGCGAAGAAGCCGAGAGCGATGGTCGGCAGGAGGACGCCGGCCCACGCCTTATCCATGTGCAGCAATAGCTCCTGCAGATTGAGGAAGTACCAGGGGGCCTTAGAGGGGTTGGGCGTAACGTCCGTATTGGCGCGGTTCAGCAGAGGCGCGTTGATTAGGACCGAGAGGATAACGAAGGTGATCGTGAACAGGACCGCGGAGATGAATTCGACGAAGACGAGGTCCGGCCAGACGAGCACTTCTTCCTCGCGCTCACGTTTGGGGCGAGGACGGGCCGCACCGGGGGCACGGCCTGGTGCAGGAGGCGCTTCAATCGCCATCGGCGGGGCAGCCTCCTAGAGCGGCCTCGCCATGCCGCCGTCGCGGCGGATGCGCCAGAAGTGGACGGCCATGAAGATGGCGGCCAGCAACGGCAGGGCGATAACGTGAAGCGTGTAGAAGCGAATGAGAGCATTCGGACCGATCTCGTAGCCGCCGAAGACGATTAGCTGCGTCTCATCGCCGAAGTAAGGGGCCGAGCCGGCGATTCCGTGACCAACGGTGACCGCCCAGAGT
>VBEJ01000048.1 GCA_005882985.1 Chloroflexota bacterium | reverse complement strand
CGCCAGGGCGTCCGGAGTTCCTGGGGCACCGCCTGGCGGTTGCGGCGCCGCCAGTAAAAGGCCCCGCCGGCGCCGGCGAGGCCCAGCACTAACACGCCTCCAGCCAACGCCAATGGAACGCTTGATCCGCCTCCGCCTCCCCCAGGCGCAGGAGTAGCGGCCGCCGTTACCACCGGCGTCGCCGGCTGCGTGACCGGAGGCGTCGTCGCCGGGGTCGGCGCGAAACGCGATAGGTCGAGGGGCGCCTCCGCCGCTGTGATAGTACCCGCGTGGTTGACCTCGACACGCAGTGTCTTCGCCGAGGCGGGGTCGAGGTCGCCCGCGTCGACATCAAGGATGTACTGCTGGCGTAGCGTGGTTCCAATCGCCTCGTACAGGCTCTGGAGCGACTGGGGCGAGGGCGCCAGCAACAGCTGCCCGTGCGTGCCATTCGTCAGGTCCTGAAGGTACGCCTGGTCGATCGATGGGCCGAGTCCCACAGCGAAGAAGGGGAAACCTGCCGCCTGAGCCCCAGCCAGCGAGCTGCCCCGATCGATGTGGCTTACTCCGCCGAAATCCCGCCCGTCCGAGAGAAGGACGATCGCCCGGCGCTGCGCGGGTGCCCGGGCGGCCGTACTAACGGCCGCGCCGACAGCGTCGTAAAGCGCGGTGTTTCCGGCGGCCGTTATCCCATCGATTGCAGCAATGAGCGCTCCACGGTCGCTCGTAAAATCCCGAACGAGCTGGATCGTGTCGCTGAATGTAAAGACCGCTACCTGGTCGGTCGGGCCAAGCTGGCCCACCAGCGCCTTCCCCGCCTGGCGCGCCTGTCCGATGGCATCGCCTTCGTTCATACTGCCGCTGGTATCGAAGGCCAGCACGACCGCGGCGGGCACGTTCGGGTCCTGCCCTGTGGTCAAACCCATCACGGGTAACGGCTTTCCGTCGGCGGACACCTTGAACGCTTGTGAGTCCAGGCCAGTCACCGGGCGCCCGGAGCCGTCAAGGACCGTCACAGTTGTCTGCAGTCGAGGATAGGTCTGGGTGTCGACTGATACGCGGCCGCTGTGCTGCTCGATGATGGTCTGCACGTGATACAACCCGCTTCCGGCACCCTCCGCACCGGCCGGCTTGAACAACTCGCCCAACCCGGCCAAATTGACGGTCTCAGCAGTATACGAGATCGAGATGACGCAGTCATCACATTCCCGGCGGGCACGCACTGTCACGGTGCCACGGCTTGGGCTCTGACGAGATGCGTGTGACAGAAGATGCGACAAGGCACGCTTCATTCTCGCCGGATCCGCGCGGACGTAGCGCGCTTCTTCAGCGATGTCGATGATCAGCCGCTGCCGGCGCTCAGACGCGGAGGGATAAACGCCCACCGCCGCGGCCTCGACGGCATCTTCGAGGTCCAGCACCGCGATAGTCAGGTTTGAGGCCGCGTCGGCGTCTAGCTCATCCGTCAGCTCCATCAGAAAGACAGACAGTGTTGAGATCGTACGCAGCAGCTCAAGCAGGTCTTCCCTCTCAGTCCTTCCCGTTAGCTCCAGGTCGGTCAGACCCCGCGTGCACTGCTCCAACGTCTGGAGCAGATTACGCAGGTCGTGCGCGAGGGCAACGGTTGATCTCCTCCAGGAGTCGCCTCCGGCTTGTTCCCAGAGCGAATGCTCGAGCAGCAGCGGACCGAGAGCGTGACCTGGAATAACGGCCTGATCGAAGGCGCCGGAAGCCAAAATCGCCTGCGCGTCTTCTAGCTTATCGACGATGGATACTTGGTGGCCAGCGGCGCGCAACTCGCTAAGCAGCGGTTCCGCTTCCTCTTTCAGGGAGACGAAAAGGATTCGCTTAGGATCGTCAGGGCGGGTCAAGCGATGGCTGCTCGAGCAGGCTGTAGTACTGAAGCGGGAACCCGGCTGTAGTCGGCCACCAATCTGTACCCGTGTCCCCAGTCGGTAACCAAAAGCCGCGGCTTCTTCGGGTCGTCCTCAAGCTTCTGCCTCAGATAGCCACATCGCCGGCCTTAATGACTCCCGTCTCCAACTGCTGGGGTGACCGGCGCATAATCGAGGCGATCCGCGCGGATAGGAGAGTAGGCGTCACCGTCTTCGGCAGATATCCGACAGCGCCCTCATCCAGATAGGCCACCATTTCGTCGCCCGTGGTGTCCTCTCCCTGCACGATGATCGGAAGCTGGGAGACTCGTTCAAGCAAGCGAAAGGTTTCTTTCGAGCCATCCCCCGGCTCTGCGCTGAAGATTATGACATCCGGTTTAAACGCAATGACGGCTCTCAACGCCAGCGTGACTTCGCTGGAGCTCGCTGCTCCTTCGTAACCAAGCGAGCTCAGACGCGATCCCAACGCCTGCGCATCCTCTGGCCTTTCCCCGACGACCAAGATGCGATGCATCTCTCCCCCCAATATCGCTAGCGCGACCCGAACTAAACGAAAATAACGGTTAAGAGAAGGTTAATTGGTTGTAACCCTTAAAGCGATGATTTATGAGTAAAAAAATAGTTAGAATTGGCGACCTCATAACTAGACCGGCTTGGGTTCAAAGCGGTAGCCAACGCCCCACTCATTCTGAATGAGTTCTGGAGACTGAGGACTGTCTTCCAGCTTCGCCCGCAAGTATCGTACGTAGAGCCGAAGGTAATGACGGCAGTCGGTGTACTCCGGTCCCCAGACCTGAGCGATCAGCTTGGAGTGGCTGACGGGTCGACCCGTCTCCCTGACCAGGAGCGCGAGAAGCTTGAATTCAATTGGTGAGAGGTCGATTTCCGCGCCCCGGCGAAAGGCCTTCTGCTCGTCAATCAGAATCTCTAGATCGCCGGCTACCAACCGCTGGCCGTTCGGTGAGGCCTGGCCATTGTCTCCAAGGCGGCGGAGCACGGCACGTAACCGCGCCATCAACTCCACCGGCCTGATCGGCATCACGAGGTAGTCGTCTGCCCCGGCATCCAAGGCCCGCACAACGTCTTGCTCCCGGCTACTACTTGAGCAGACAACAATGGGCACCGGGTAATTGTCGCGCAATCGCCGGCACATGGAGAGCATTATCGAATCGGGCGAAGGTAACTCGAGCAGAATCAGGTGTGGATGCGTTCGGTTGAGTACATTGACGGCTCTCGCTTCCGTAGTTGCGCACTCGACGCGAAACTGACGGCTATCCAGAGCCCGCCCAAGATCAGCAACAGTCCCGAGCTCGTTGCCCACCAGAAGTATTTGAATCATTCCGGGCCCGCCGCCCCACACCGCGACACATACGTAGTTCTGTATATAAAATCAATCGCCACCGATGTCAACGCACTTTCTGACTGATTCCGGCTTATTCACCAAATTCTTATCTGATTCTTCTATCTCGTTCATTTTCCCACCCTAGCGCCCGGTTCCAATCCACATACTTGTGATAACGCCCGGGTGGCCCGTTTTTATACGGCTATACCAGAAAATCAACAAATCAAAGGAAGGGTCCCAAACCCAAAGCCGTCAGAGCTGGAGGCGGGCGAAGAGTCCAAAGTGGTCCGATGGAAACAGTGTCTCCGTCTCGGCAGAAGGAACGTCAAAAGCCAGTCCCGCGTCGAGAACGCGGAACTCGTCCGTCACGTAAACGTAGTCCAGGGTGCCGGACGGCGATGGATCGAACTCGTTCACGGGCGTTGGCCAGGTCTTCTCCGGCTCTCGCCCGTGCACTACTTCGAAGGCGGACCGGAAGCGGCTCTTCATCAGCGCCACTGCCTTTTCATGTGGATAGGAGTTGAAATCGCCTGCAACAACCGTCGGTAGCCGGCGGGAGTCGCGGTCGAGCCAGCTAAGCAAGTACTCCACTTGCGCCACCCGCTCGACCTCCGCCTCCGGCGGGTGGTGCAGGTGCGTGTTCACGAAGACGAAGGGCCGCTGACCGCAGCGGAAGACCATTCTTTGCGCCACGCGTTCGAAGGTCATTAAGTCAAGGATCTCGTGCTCCTGGAACTCGAGCCGGGAGAGCGTGCCAATGCCGTGGTAGCTGACCCGCTTGCCCGGACTCGCCGCATGCTTGATGCGGTAATGGGACTGGTCTTTCAAGCGAAGGTTGAGTTGCCGGGCGATCCACATTCCCTGGTCCAACATGAGGTCGACTTCCTGGAAAGCGATTACATCTGGCGATAACGCTTCGAGTTGGTCGATTACGAGAAGCGCGCGTTTCTCCCAATCGCCCATGCGATTGAAGAGGTTAAGAGTAGCGACCTTCATCTCGGTCATCGCTGGTCCTCTACGCTTAAGACGAAGGCGGCCGCGTCAAGCGGCCCCAGCCGTGCGGACCTTGTGGCCGCGGAAGAGACGTCTGCGCATTGGCAATACCGACACGATGCGGACTCCACTCAAGTCCGGCGAGGTGGTGTAATGCTTCTGAATTAATCGACCGAGGGGCTGCGCGGCGAGCACCGCCAGCATCGCAGCCATTATCGCTCCAGACACGCCTCCCGCCCGCCGAGGGCCGCTTCCCAGGGCAACATACGAGCCAAGGCCAGCCAGCACACCGGCAACCGCGATATTCGTCCCGCACAGCGGAGAGACGGCGAGGTCCGCTTCGCCCCGCTGCAGCCGCGCGAGCGCCTCATCCGCAAGCTCTTGAAGACGTTCCGTCGGAATATCACCGTAGATATAAAAGCCGTCGGGCACCGCTCGCCCAACGACACGCATGGGTCCGTGCCGATTGAGAAGAATTGAGATCGTGGCGTGTTCGAGGGCGTGGTTACGCCGGACCGCGTTGATTATGCTCTTCAGCATCCTTCGTTCCTTCCTCGAACTATATCACGGCATTCAGCCGAAATTCGGCCCTGCCCTTAGGCGGGCGGCGGGAACCAGCCGACGAACTCGAACTGGTTCCCGTCCGCCAGGATGATCCGCTGCCCGGTCGGAGCGACGAGGTCTATTCGTGAAGCGCCGACGTTCGCCAGGGAGTCGCCGCTGTAGTTGGTGACGGCGAGAAAGCTGCCGTCGGGGGCCCAGGCAGTGGGGACGTCGAAACCACGCTCCGGAGCGGGCAGAAAGCCCGGGACGCCACCACCGACAGGCACAAGCGCGATCGCGCCGGTCTCAAGGGACGTCGGCAGCGATCCAATGGCGAGCATAGCGCCGCCCGGGTGCCAGAGGGGGCGGAAATGATCTCCAGGCGGCAGGCCGTCGGTGGACAGCGGGGTTGTTGTCTTCGCCGCAAGATCGGCCGTGAAGGGGCGCAAGACGAACTCTCCGCTGACGATTTCCTGCGCCAGATATGAGAGGTGCTTCTTATCGGGGCTCAGGTCGTAGTCCCGCGCAATCTGGTCGCTCAGCTTCACAATGAAATTGGCCTGGGCCGGCCTCGGAGTCGGCGGCGGAGGCTGGTCGGGAGCCAGCGTCGGCTCCGGAGTGGCCTTCGCTTTTTCCTCAGCGAGGGCTTGCGCAGTCGCGGGAGAATAGGAAGCGACGAGAGTGCCGCCCCCCGTTCCCCCTTGCACCTGGATGAGGTACATCGACTTCCCGTCATCGGCAAAGCCGACCGGGATAAAAGTCAGCACGCTGCCCATATGCGCCTGGAGAATTGTTTTCACCGGGTCTTCAGGCGCCGGCGTCGGCGTCGGGCTCGGCGTGTCCGTCTCCTCCGGCGGAAAGGTCTCCTCCGGTGGGATAGTCTCTTCGGGCGGCAGAGTCTCCTCGACAAACGGGGTTACCGTCGGCGTCGGTGAAGGCGACGGTGAGGGCGTCGCCGTTTCGCCGGGCGCCAGCTTGCGGATCACTTTGATCTGGAGGATCAGCGTCTCCATGCCAAAGAGACGCCGCACATAAAGCAACTTGCTGTCCGACGTCCACATCGGCCTGAAACGCAGGTCGACGCCGCGGTAGACCAGTTCCGTCTCTTGCCTTTTCAGGTCTGTCATGAACAGCTCGCCCTGATAGCTGGCATCGGTGGCACCCTCAGGCACCGCAATGTAGGCAATCGAGCGGCTGTCTGGAGAAAGGGAAGCTTTCACGCTCCAGCCATCGCGGTGCTTGATGGATGCGACCGGCTCACGGTTTGCGGGGTTCGAGGGGGAGACTCGCCAGATCTTGTCCTCGGTCGCCCCGGACTCCTGGAAAACGATGCGGAACGACGTATCCCCCGGAGGCGGCGTTGGCGGTATCGTTTCCTCGCCTGGACTGCGGACGTCTATTGATGGCGCGGGAGTCTGCTCGCTCGGCTCGCCTCCACCGCAGGTCGAGAACAGGAGCACGACTGCTAATACGGCGGTACAGGCGCCAGCGATACGCAAAGACGCAAGCACTCTTGCCCGGCGTCCGGGAACCCTCTGGACTTTCGTCGTCATTGGGGTCGCCGGACGGTCACGGAGGCCCGCCTCCAGCCCTTCGGGAGCCAACTCACCGTGCTATGCGCCTCTAATCTCACGGATGCGCCGGTACACAAAGAAGCAGACCAGTAACACCACCCCGATAGCGATCGGTATGCTCACCGGCCGAAGGTAACGCGATATGTCTTCCCAGTTCTCGCCGAGCAGGTAGCCGGCCCAGGCAAGGCCAAACGACCAGGGAAACGAACCGGCAAAGCTGAGGAGAGAGAAGCGCCATACGTTCATTCGTGCGATGCCCGCGGGCAGGCTAATAAAGGTACGTACGACCGGAAGCAAGCGGCTTGCGAACACGGCAATCTCGCCATAGCGCCCGAACCACCTGTCGGCGATGTCGAGCTCCCGAGGTGTGATCAGCACCCATCGCCCATAGCGCTCGAGGAAGGGGCGACCTCCCCACATCCCGGCGTAGTACGCGACTAACGAACCGATCAAATTGCCCAATGCCCCGAAGAAGGCCGCGAGCAGCAGGTACTCGTAACCGCGTCCTCGGTCCTTGATCAGGAACCAGCCGGAGAGCGGCATTATGATCTCGCTCGGAAAGGGGATGCAGGCGCTCTCGATCGCCATCAGCAAGACGACGCCCGGCCATCCGATCGCGTCGTACAGGTCTCTCGCCGCGTTGACGAGCGTGTCTTCGATTCCCAGCAGCGGCCCTACCTCCTCGTTGGCGCCCTTCTGTTGAGTATAAACGCGCGTATTTCGGTGTCAGGCTCGCCGCATTGACAGCAGTGCCCGGCCGGACGAGAGTTAAGACGGCCTACCGCGCATGGATGTTGGGAAGCTTCCGCACGATCTCCTCGCCACGCTCCTCGATCGAGTCCACGTCCGCGACCCGCGTGTCCTCGTCGGCCCGGGCATCGGCCGTGACGCCGCGGTAATCGACACCGGCGGCCCCCTCCTGCTCGTCGCCAAGAGCGACCCGATCACGTTCGCCAACGACATGATCGGATGGTACGCCGTCCACGTGAACGCCAACGATATCGCCTGCACCGGCGCCCGTCCCGAATGGCTCCTCGCAACGCTACTTCTCCCCGAAGATGCCAAGCCCGAACTGGCGGAATCGGTCTTCGGCCAGCTTGTCGAGGCGTGCGATGCGCTGGAAATCGAGCTTGTGGGCGGCCACACGGAAATTAGCGCGGGCCTCGACCGCCCTCTCGTAATCGGCGCAATGCTCGGGCAGGTGGAACGCGACAGGCTCGTGCGCCCAGACGGCGGCCGGGCGGGCGATGCCCTGCTCTTGACGAAGGGCATCGCGATTGAAGGCACCGGCCTCCTGGCCCGTGAAGCCGCCGGCCGGTTAGCTCGCCTCGGCGTATCGCAAGAAGACCTTCAAAACGCCGCAGATTACATCCTCGACCCGGGCATAACCGTACTCAAGGAAGCGATGGCCGTCTGCGACACCGTCAGGGTACACGCAATGCACGACCCAACAGAGGGCGGCCTCGCCACGGCGCTGTACGAGATGGCAGAGGCAAACGACTGCGGAATC
>VBEJ01000312.1 GCA_005882985.1 Chloroflexota bacterium | reverse complement strand
AGGGACTGATGGTCGTGGACGACTTCTCGCTTTTCTTCAATTTCCTTTTCGCCGGCATCGCTGCGGTGATCATCCTCGCCTCGGTGGACCTGCTTGAGAAGAGTCGGTTTCGGGCGGAGTACGTGGCGCTGGTCCTCACGTCGACAGTCGGGATGATGCTGATGGCGGGCACGGTGGACTTGATCGCTATCTTCGCGGCGCTGGAGCTGCAAGCGATCAGTTTCTACGTGCTCGTGGCGTTTCTCAAGGACGGGCGCTCAAGCGAGGCTGCGCTGAAGTACCTTTTGCTTGGGGCGGTAAGCACCGCACTGACGCTGTACGGGATGGCGTACCTCTTTGGGCTTTCGGGCTCAACGAACCTGAATGACATTGCTGCCTTCGTGGCGGGAGCTGACTCCGGGACGCGGCCGGCATTAGTGCTGGCGGCGGTCTTCCTGGCGGCGGGGCTTGGGTTCAAGATGGCGGTCGTGCCGTTTCAGATGTGGGTGCCGGACGTCTACCAGGGCGCGGCGACGCCCGTGACTGCGTACCTTTCGGTGGCGAGCAAGGCGGCGGGGTTTGCCGTAGTGATGCGGATATTTGTCGTGGCTCTAGGGCGAGGGCTAATCTCGAGCGATTGGTCGAACATGTTCGCGGCTATCGCCGCGATCTCGATGACGTTGGGCAACGTTGCGGCCCTCGCGCAATCGGACATCAAGCGGATGCTGGGCTATAGCAGCATCGCGCAGGCGGGGACATTCCTGATCGGGCTCGCGGCCGTAGCGGCGAACGACCCACAACTGCTGCTGGGGACGAGCTCCGTAGTCTTCTTCCTCGGGACCTATGCTTTCACGAACCTCGGCGCGTTCATCGCAATCATCGCGATTTCCAACAAGATCGGTTCGGACCAGATAAGCGACTACGCGGGTGTGGCGCGGCGGTCTCCGTGGCTGGCCGCGGGACTGACGAGGAGCCGGCGAGCGAGGAGGTCTTTCAGCCGAGCCCATATCTGGGATTGGCGATGACGGCCGCCGTCGTCGGGCTGGTTGCGATCGGCCTGTACCCAGCACCCCTGCTGGACGCCTCGGAGTCGGCCGCCGCCGTACTCGGCTAGAGTGTCAATCGTGGCCACGATCCACTCGGTACTTGTTTCCCTCGACGAGCAGGTCCGAGCGGCGATTGATAGCGAGCGGCTCGAAAGGTTGGCGAGCGCTGTGATGGAGCGAGAGGGTCTCCCTCCGGGCGAAGTGAGCGTCCTTATTACTGACGACGAGATGGTCCGTAGGCTGAACCGCGAGTATGCGGGCGAGGACACGCCGACAGACGTCCTCGCGTTTTCGCTAACTGAAGGCGAGGAGTTCGCGTCGCCAGACGACGTTCTGCGCTTGGGCGAGGTCATCATCTCCTATCCGACGGCGCGGAGACAGGCGGATGACGCGCAGCGGCCCGTTCGCGACGAGATCGAGCATCTGCTTGTTCACGGCGTCCTTCACCTGCTTGGCTATGACCATGCGGAGCCGGCGGAAGAAGAGCGGATGCGGGGGCGAGAACACGAGTTGCTGGCGGCATTGAGCTGAGAGCGAAGGGGCCGGCCTCATGCGGTCGAGCATGGAGGGCTGAAGGCACTCCGCTACATTCCAGGGTCATATTTCGACGAGTCCCGCTCCTATCCCGGAGATATTACGCAGTCCAAACCTTGTTAGACAGACGGATCCTTCCTTCGTCAGGATGGCAGTGCGGGGCGGTTGGGTTGTAATGCAGCGACGGCCTATAACTCGATAACAGGCGCAGTTATAATCGGGTAGTGAGCGAGGTTCTCTACCGTAAGTGGCGCCCCCAGCGGTTCTCGGAAGTAATGGGGCAAGAAGCGATTACCCGCACTCTGCGCAACTCTGTCGCGTCTGACCGCGGGCTTGCGCACGCTTATCTGTTCTGCGGACCGCGCGGGACGGGGAAAACAACTCTCGGGCGGCTGCTGGCAAAGGTGGCGAACTGCGATCGGCCGCACGAGGGCGAACCGTGCAACGAATGCGCCTCCTGCAACGCTTTCAACGAAGGCCGGGCGATGGACTTCATCGAGCAGGACGCGGCCAGCCACAACAGCGTCGATGATATCCGCCAGTTGCGCGAGAACGTCGTGCTGACCCCGATGGCCGGGGGGAAGAAGGTCTACCTGTTGGACGAGGTCCATATGCTGAGCAAGGGCGCCGAGAATGCGCTGCTCAAGACGCTTGAGGAACCGCCGGACCACATCATATTCGTCCTGGCGACGACAGAGGCGCACAAGGTCGAGACGACGATTATCTCTCGCTGCCAGCGGTTTGACCTGCGGCGCATCCCGCTGAGTGCAACTGTGGAGAGGCTCGCAGAGATCTGCCGGACGGAGGGATATTCGCTGGAGGAAGCCGCGCTAGAGGAGATCGGCCGAAGCGCCACGGGAAGTCTGCGGGATGCGATCAATGGGCTCGAGCAAGTGGTCACGTACTACGGGCAGTCGCCGTCGCTCGAGCAGGTGC